>VGLH01000043.1 GCA_016866785.1 Candidatus Poribacteria bacterium | reverse complement strand
GTCCTGCAACAACGCACGCATCGACCTGGCATACCGCGTCCTGGACCTGCTGCTCATCGAGGATGCCGCCGAGGCGCTTCGGCAGTTCGACCGGCTCTTGCGCGTGACGGGAACGGACGCAGGGGCACTCGACCTGGAGCGCTATCTCGACGACGGCGACGCGCGAGACTGCGAATTCCTTCTGGCTGAAGCCCTCGAGCGCGCCGGCAGGAGCGATGAGGCGATCCACCTCTATGCGCGCTGTCTCCAGCGCGAGGCGCGCGAGCCCTACTTCCGCCGCTTCATCGACGAGGTCAGGGATCGTCACCGGACACTGGTGTTCCGGCGGATCGCCGAAGCCGCACAGACACATGGAATGACGCCGTCCCTCAGAGAACAGGCGCGGCGTGCGCTCGCGCATGGATGGACGCGTCGAAGCCGTGCGTACCATCTGCGTCGGCTCGCAGAGGCACTGGAGGCGGGCGGACACACGGACGACGCCCGCGATGTTCTGGGCGAAGCTCTGGCTCTCTTCCCGAAGCTGCCGGGCGTCAAGCGGCTCTCGGTGCGTCTGGGCATCGCCCCCTACGAGCCTGCCTACCACGACGACACGGCATCTCAGCCACGCGTCTGAAGCTCTGAAGCGCGGACGCCCTGCCCACGGCAGTAGGCAGGGCGCGTAGACCGCGTGTCCGAGAAGACCTACTTCAGGATCGCCATCCGACCCACACTGGCATACGAGCCAGCCCGGAACTCGTAGTAATAGACGCCGCTTCCCACCGTCTCGCCGAGCTCATTGCGCCCATCCCAGTGTGCGGCGCGGTCGCGCGTCGCATAGGCTCCGGCGGGCTGAAAGCCCAGGTCGAGCCGTCGAACCAGTCGCCCAGCCGCGTCGAACACGCGCACGATCGCCGAGGAGTCCTCGGCGAGCTGATAGGGAATCCACGTCTCCGGATTGAATGGATTGGGGTAGTTCGCGCCGACGAGGGTCCGCGCGTCGCGGGACAACCGCAAGTCGAGTCGGACGGGTCCTCCGACGCCGTTGAGTCGGTCGAGATCGCGCGTCGCCAGCGTCGCCTGACCGATGCGCAGACTTCGCAACGCCTCGGCACGGCTCCCAATGACGCGAAATCGCGCTTCGACCATCTCGCCGTCGGTTGTTGCGGACGCATCGCCCAGAACCGCCGCGATGACGCGCAGGCTCCCGATGGCGCTCTCGGTCGCATCCGACGCCTGCCAGAAGGTTCCCGATTGGCTCTGAAGCAGATCGCCCTCGTGGACGTCCAGCATCTGTAGACGGCTGGGATCGAACGCCAGCTCGAAGTCGTAGCCAGCGATGTCCGTGCTGCCGACCGGCGAGATGCGAACCGCGATATCCGAGCTGCCATGAACGCCCGTCGCCGTGATCGCCAGGGACGCTTCACCGGCGGTTGCGATCCCCGGAGCCGCGACGAGCTTCTCGCCGAACCGACGGGCGATCAGCACGAGATCGACGATATCGACAACGCCGTCCTTGTTGATGTCGTTGGGCGAGCCGGCGCCGGACTCTCCGAAGGAACGCGCGACCGTCACCAGGTCGATGATGTCGATGATTCCGTCGCCGTTCAGGTCTTCGGGAGTCTTCGGCTTCTCCGGCACGGAGAGCGTCACGACTAGGCTCGCGTTTTGAACGTCCTTGGTGGCGAGCGTCTTGGATTCTTCGAGAGTCTGTTTCTTGTCGGCGCTCGTCGCGACGACCTTGATGACGTCACCGACGTCGGCGGCGTTGTTCGTGGCGAAGTCGAGGCGGACGACGCTCCATCCGCCGGGCCCCTCGCTGCCCGACACGCTCTTCTCCGTCCAGTTGCGCGTCGAGTTGGTGACGGCTACCTCCCAACCATCGAGGGGAGCCCCCTTCGCATCGAGCAGCTTCCCCTGAACCACCATGACGGGCGTGGCAGACCACGCGACCATCATCGCGAGGCTCCACAGCACAAAGACGACGACACCTGCCACCCAAGCGGACACACGCTTCGTTAGGCTCATGCGGCACCCCCGGACATCGATCCAGAGCTGGGTAGAATCATCGCACCGCGTATGTCACGCGGCGAGGACGGCAATCCCATGTACGATAGGAACAACGCACAGCGGCAAGGCGTCGTTTCCGATGCGTGAAGGCGTCGTCTCGAACATTGTGGCGAACCGATGCCCATGGGACAATGCTCGCCCGGACTCGAACGAAGGGAACCCATGAGCGACCGACCGAACATCTTGCTCATCACGAGCGATCAGCAACACTGGAACACGCTCGGCTGCCAGAACCCCGAGATCCGGACGCCTAACCTGGATCGACTCACCTCCCAGGGCACGCTCTTCACCCGCGCTTACTGCCCGAACCCGACCTGCACGCCGACTCGGGCGTCGATGATCACGGGCATGCATCCGAGCCAGCACGGTGCGTATTCGCTCGGCACGAAGCTGCAAGAAGATGTGCCCACGCTTGGGGACGACCTGACGCGAGCCGGATACCGCACGGCGCTTGTCGGGAAGGCGCACTTCCAGCCGCTTCGCGGCACAGACGACTACCCCTCGCTGGAAGCCTACCCGGTTCTACAGGACCTCGACTTCTGGCGCGGGTTCCACGGACCCTTCTACGGCTTCCAGCACGTCGAGCTCGCCCGAAACCACACGGATGAGGCGCATGTCGGGCAGCATTACGCGATCTGGATGGAGGAGAACGGCTGCCACAACTGGCGCGACTACTTCCGCCCGCCGACGGGCAACAACAGCTCGCAGAAGCGCAAGTGGCTCATCCCGGAACGGTTCCATTACGACGCTTGGATCGCCGAGAGAACCAACGCTCTGATGGAGCAGTACTGCCGCGCGGGCGAGAGCTTCTTCCCGTGGGCGAGCTTCTTCGACCCGCATCCGGCGTACCTCGCGCCGGAGCCGTGGCACACGATGTACGACCCCGCCGCGCTCACCGTCCCGCAGGTGGTTCCCGGCGAGCATGACGGCAACCCGCCGCACTTCCGCATGACCCAGGAGCCCAAGCCCGACTTCTCCGCCTACCGCGAGAGTGGGCAGGGAATCCATGGCTGCCATTCCCACCTGCACGACCGCGACGAACTCGCCAGGAATATCGCCGTCTACTACGGCATGATCTCGCTGATGGACAAGCACATCGGAACCATCCTGGACCGTGTCGAGTCTCTTGGCATCGCCGACGACACGCTCGTCGTCTTCACATCGGACCACGGGCATCTCTACGGGCAGCACGGGATGATCGCCAAGGGCCCGTTCCACTACGAGGACCTGATCCGCGTGCCGTTCATCGTGCGGTACCCTGGACGGGTTCCCGGTGGAGCGCGCTCCGACGCCCTTCAGTCGCTGGTCGATCTGCCTCCGACGTTCCTAAGCGAGGCGGGCGTACCCGTTCCGGGCAGGATGACAGGGCTCGACCAGAGCCCTACGTGGCGTGGGTCGGATGCGAGCAGGCGGCGTCACGTCGTCGTCGAGAACCGCCATGAACCGACGACGCTGCATCTCAAGTCCTATGTGAACGACCGCTACAAGCTCACCGTCTACTACAACCGCGACGACGGCGAGCTGCTCGATTTGGTCGAGGACCCGCATGAGCTGCGGAACCGGTGGTACGAGCCGGAGTACGCTTCTCTGCGGGCGGAACTCACGCGCCAACTGCTGTTCGCGGAGATGGGCAAGGAGCCGCTGCCGATGCCCCGCATCTGGGGAGCCTGATCGGCGCGTGCCGCGACGACGCCTGGGCTAGACGACTTCGACGAACACCTGTCCAGCATCCGCGGGCCCAACACGGTGCACGACGCCGCCGATGCGTACGCGCATCTGACCTGTGGGCTCATCGACGCGCAAGACAGCCACCTCGGCGTCCGGGACGAGACCCATCCCAGCGAACCCCCGCAGCGCGTCCGGGTCCGAATCGCTGACGCGCCGGACGACGACGTTCTGTCCCTCGATGGCGGAGGCGAGCGGCATGAAGAGACGGTCCGCCACGCCGCCCGCCCGCGTGGGGATCGGGTCTCCGTGAGGGTCCGTGTCGGGATACCCCAGCAGCTCGTCAATGCGATCCTCGAACTGCTCCGAGATGACGTGCTCCAGCGTCTCGGCTTCGGCATCCACCTCGTCCCATGTGAATCCGAGGCGCTCCGTGAGGTAGAGCTCCAGCAGTCGGTGATGTCGGATGACTTCGAGCGCGATCTGGGTTCCTGCCTCGGTCAGAATCGCGCCCTGGTAGGGTTCATAGTCGACCAAGCCCAGCTTGGCGAGCCGTTTGAGCATGTTCGTCACCGACGCCGGACTGAGCTCAAGCGACTCCGCGATCAGAAGCGTAGTCGCTCGTCTGTGCTTGGCAGTGACCTTGTAGATCGCCTTGACGTAGTCCTCCATCGCGTGAGTCAGCACGCGTGAGAGACGCGCCGACGCTCGGTTCTCAGCGCTTGGGCTTACGCTTCGACGATCCATGGCGTCCCCTGCTACTGCGTCCGCGGTCGGTTCATGTGTAGTCGAGCCCTGTCACGACGAAGGCGATCCCTCCCGTCCGCATCGCCAGGGTGTACAGCGTCAGGCAGTTCGTCCCACGACTCGCCCATACGACGGGCTGACCTACGCGCGGCTTCTCGAGCAACTGTACGAACGCGAAGCTAGGAGCAGACCCGGTTCCGGGGTAGTCCGGATCGACGGTATCGACGCGCAACCGAGCCCGTCGCATGACCGGCGGACCATCGGACGCCGCGTGTCGTCGCGGCGGGAGCGCTTGCGTCGGCGCGACCAGAATACGGGGCGATGGGCGATCCATCGAATGATCCTTGCGTGTCGTCGCGGTCACGGCGAACGAATCCTAGAACTCGTCGAGCGCATCCAGCTCGGCGTCGGCTTCGTTGCGTACCTTGAGATCGCCTTTGGCGCGGGCGACCTCCGACGCAGCTCGGTACGCCTCGCGGGCGGCATCGTCTTCACCAAGAGCCGCATAGGCTCTCGCCAGCCCAAGTCGCGCGGCGCTGTAGTCGGGGTTCAGCCGAACTGCGGACGAGAACGCTTCAAGGGCTTCTTCGTGGCGACCCTCTTCCGCGTAGAACGTGCCTGCGACGAAGTGGACGAGCGGGTCATCCGGTTCCGCCGCGAGCGCCTCGCGGATCAGCTCTTCGCGCGGATTGGGCATCACCTCACCGAGTTCCTCCTGTGCCCCATCTACATCGGATGGAGCTCGACGCGGTCGATCAGCGCCTCGATCTGAGCTCGCGTGCACGAGCCGGCAGCCCAGACGCCGGCGTTGGCGGCTCCGGCTGCGATCCCGAGCCGGATGATGTCTTCCGGCGCTTGCGAACGCGCCCACCCAACCGCCATCGCGCCGACGAGAACATCGCCAGATCCGATGGGATTCACCGTCTTCACCGGCGGCGGAGTCGCGCGATACCGTCGCCCTTCGCACAGCACCAGCGCACCCTCTTCGCCGAGAGTCAGGAGCACCCACGGAATCCCGAGCGAGGCGAACTCGTCGACGACCTTCTCGCGCTCTCCCGGCGACAGCGACTGCGCGCCGCGCCACTCAGCCGCTTCCGCTTCGTTGGGCTTGACGAGCGTGGGCACCCGCCGGACGGCTTCGCGCAGCGCTCCACCTCTCGAGTCGAGGAAGACCGGCAGTCCACGGCTGCGAGCCATCATCACCATCTCGGCGTAGATGTCCGTGGACATCGGGTCGGGAGCCGGGCCCGTCAGCAGCACGACTCGTGCGCGGTCCAGCAGTTTGGCGAACCGCTGGAAAAGCGCCACTCGGGCTTCGGCTGGTATGGACGCGCCAGGCTCGACATACGCCGTCTGGGCGTAGTCTGCCGAGTCCGTCTCCAGGATCGTCACCACCTGGCGTGATTCTCCCTCGACCCAGACTGGCACGCTGGGGATCGAGTCGGAGCCGATCAGATCACGGATCAGCCGTCCGGTGTGACCCGCAACGACGACCAGCGCGACTGTAGTCTCGCCCAGTTCGTGGATCACCCGCGACGCGTTGATGCCTTTGCCGCCGGCGATGCGAGTGACGCGCTCGGAACGATGGATCCGCCCGTGACGATGGTCTCGGACGAAGATCGTCGTATCGACACACGGGTTCAGAGTCACCGTCAGGATCATGGCGGGGGCTCCGGGCAACTGGACGCGACACGCTCCATTCTACCACCGCAGCCCTCTGCCGGGAACGTCGGCGATGCTCAGCGGACGGCGGCATCCTCTACGCAACGATCCCCAGCCCCTCCAGACACCGTGCCACTCCGTCTTCGTCATTCCTGGGCGCGACGAGCAGGGCCCGCTCCTGGACATGCGCTGGCGCGTTGGCGACGGCGACCGGATAGCCAGCGACCTCGAACATCGTCTCGTCGTTCTGCGCATCGCCGAACACCATCATGCGCCCGCGCGGAACGCCGAGTCTCTCCGCCAGTCGTCCCAAGGCGTTCCCTTTGGAGACGACGGGATTCATCATCTCGACATACTCCGGGAGGGTGTTCGTGACATAGAGTCGATCTCCGAACCGCTCGCGGAGCGCCGGAATCATCTCGGCGATTCGCGGCGGCTCTGCGATGAACTGCATCTTCGTCGGGGCCCGGTCAGGTCCGAACTCACGTAGGTCCGCCACCAGCTCGCCAGTGATGTGGGTTCGGCTCTCATAGAGTTCCATCCATGGCGTCCTCGCAACGGCGAAGAACCGGTCGTCCCAGAAATACTGGCAATGGAGCTCCTGCTCACGCGCGATCTCGACGACCTCGCGAGCCGTGCCCGCATCGACCGGCGTGTGCTCGATGAGGCGCGACGCGAGCACGTCCCACACCATCGCCCCGTTGTAGCAGATGATGGGTGTCCGTAGACTCAGTTCGCGATGGAAGGGCTCGAGCGTGGCACGCATCCTCCCGGACACGAGCACGAAATGGATGCCTGCGCCGACCGCTTTAGACACCGCCTCTCGTGTTCGAGACGTCAGCCTGAAGTCCTCGTTGAGAAGTGTGCCGTCCATGTCGCACGCGATCAGTTCGATGGGTCGGGAAGGTCGGATGCTCGAAGCCGCCACGCGCTTTCCTCCATCTCCGGAACGGAGCCATCAGTGCACGAGAAAAGGCAGAACGCCGCGAGTCCATGCGCGTTCTGCCTTGCCACTGGTGACTCGTGCTGTCGTGTCCAGCCGAGCTAGTTCGCGGTCGCGGAAGACGGCTTGTCGGACGTTCCTGCCTGCTGCTCCTGATAGAACTTCAGACCGTCGCCATCTTCGTCCTGCTCGAACTGCCGCACCTTCTGCTCGGCGGCGCGGAAGAACGGAGTGTCGGTTCCGAGGCTCGCCGCCGCCTGATACTGGCGGTAGGCGATCTCGAACTCACGAATCGTCTCGTAGCACACCGCCTGAGCATACACGGCTTCACCACGACGGAACGCCTGCGGGAAGCGCTCGAACAGCTCGTCGTACGCCTCGATCGCGTTCTCGTACTCGCCGTTGTCCTGGTACAGGCGCCCGATCTGATACATCGCGTCGCTCGCGATGAATCCCTGGTTCCAGAGGTCCTCGACGAGCTGCCGGTAGTTGTCGACGGCGTTCGGCAGATTTCGCAGCGGATCACGCTCCCAAGCCTGGGCGATGTTCAGGTAGGTCTGCGCGACCTGCTCGCCGTACACGCCATAGAGCTCGTTCGGGTTCACGCGGCGACCGGACGCCTTGAACTCCGACGCCTTCTCCTTGCGCTTGCTGCGGATGTACTCCTGGTCCGCCAGAATGCCATCCAGTGACACCTTGGCGCGCTTCAGAAGCGACTGGGCTTGCTCAGACTCGAAGGTCGTCGGGTACGTCTCGAAGACCCGGACGAACTCGGGCCATCCGGTCGCGTAGTCATACAGGCGGTAGAAGTAGATGCTGCCGATCTGGAACTGAGATCGAGCCGCCTTCCTGGCGAAGTCGTCGCTGTCAGACTTCCGCCATCCGTCCGCGAGACGGATCAGCTCTCGATGCTTCTCGATCGACGTGTGATAGTCGCGGAGCACCTCGAACGAACGCCCGACCTCGTAGAGGGCTTCCAGCGCGTCCAGGCGCATCTTGTCGCTGGCGTCGGCTGGCGTGTTGTCGAACGTCCTCTGCGCATCGCGGATCGTCTGGCGGTTCTTGTTGACGGCGGCGATTTCGCTGCGCGCCAGCCCGGCGCGGTAGCCTGTCGGCGTGGTCGCCACGATCTGGTTCAGCAGCTCGATGGCTTCGTCGTAGTTCTTGCCGCCGGGAACCGTGAGCTCTTTCTTGATCTGTGCGGCCGCGTACCGGGCGCGGTTCGAAAAGGATCCCGTCGGGTCGTCGGCGATGACGCTGAGGTACTTGTCGTACGCCTTCGACAGCGCGTCTCGACGCATGGCGACGTCGGTAAGGGCACGCGCCTTTTCCTCGTCGCGGGTAGCGTTCGCGAACCCGATGGCTTGGCCGCCGCGCAGTGTCTTCGTGACGTTGCTACAGCCGCTCACCACCATCGCGGCGACGGCGAACGCTGCCCCGGCGGCAAGGATCCCTGCTAGTGGCTGGGTCCGAGTCCAGGACTTCATCAGGATGCCTCCTCTAGGGACAAACATGGTGACGAGTCCGTGGCGCCTCGCGGTGCGAACGTGGACTCGCGCCGGTAGAAACTGTGCACTGGGAGAGAATCTACCCGAACTACTTCCGAAACGCAACCGTGATCTCCCCCCACTGCTGGACCTGCTCCACGTCGGCGTCCAGAGGAGCGAACCGGATCTTCTCGACCCACGCCTGCGCGGCGCGTTCCAGTTCAGGAGTTCCGCCCTTCTGGACGATGACGACGCGGGCGACGCGTCCGTCCGGTGTCACCCAGAACTTGAGGCGCACCTGCGCGCCCTCGCTGCTGGCGACGACCGGCGCATCCGCCACGTACCGGAGGCTCCTTCCGAGCACATCGCCCTTGAGGTTGGAACCTGGAGGGAGGGCGACGGCGGAACCGGTACCGGTTCCCGTTCCTGGTGCGGCGCCAGGGGTTCGTCCCATCGAGCGTGGGTTGCCGAACACGGAGCGGTCGCCGGTCTCACGGCGTGTCAACACGTTGGGCGAAACGCCCGTATCCAGCGTGCGAGCGGAACTGGGAGCATTGGAGACAGACGCGCCTCCCAGTAGACCGGGGTCGAGCCGCTGAGTGGGGACGCCGACTGCGCCCAACTGCGTCGGATTCAGGTTCGGAAGGGCGGAGCGACGCTCCGACGGCAGTCCCGAAGCCCCTCCTGTCAGCGTCGCGGTTGCGACCTGGTCTCGCCGATTGCTCGGGAGCTCCGGGCTCGGCGTCACTTTGGACGTCGCCGGTTGCGACACGACCTGCGGGACCTCCTTCGGGCGCTCACGCGGCTGTTCCGGCTCATCGACCGGCAACGCCGGTAGCATCACCACCTGGATGGTTTCGCGACGAAGCGCCTCGGCATCGGCGCCCTTGCTGAACACCGAGAACCCAATCAGGAGCACGAAGACGACGTGAGCCGAGACGGTCCACATGAGGAAGCGCGGCGACACGCCGAGATACCGGAGCGTCCACAGCAGCGCGCCGACGGCGGCGACCACACCCACGGCGATCAGCAACGCGGAGCCGAGCGGCGACGCGTTCATGGTGCTGCCTCCCCAGCCTGTCGGGCGCGTCTGACATCCGTGTCCTGGATCGTGACTTCGAGCTCCGACTCGTCCTCATCGACGGTGACGAGCTCGCCCATTTTCAGGAACCGGATCAGCGCGATGCCGTAACGACGCGCTTCCATGGCGAGTCGGTCGGCGCGGTGCATCAGGATCTGATGCGCCACCAGCGTGGGAACCGCGATCAGCAATCCGGCGAAAGTCGTCAGGAGGGCGACCGAGATGCCGTCGGCGACGATCCGAAGCTGCATTTGCCCTGTTTCGACGGCGAGGGCTTTGAAGCCCGTCACCATGCCGAGGACCGTGCCCAGCAATCCCAGGAGCGGCGCGAGGGTCGCGACGAGCGCGAGCACGTGCATGTTCCGGTAGAGCTCCGGCAGCCGCCTCTTGAAGAACAGCCGCACCAGCTTCGTCAGAGCTTCCTCGCTGGCGTGCCGGTTCTCGATGCCCAGCTTGAGCAGGTCGGTCACCAGGTAGGAGCGGCTCTCGCACAGCGCGAGCGCCAGATCGTACTTGCCGCGTTCGAGCTGCCGATAGATCCGCGCGACGTACTCCGACGGAATGTACCGGTCGCGCCGAAGCGTCTTCCAGCGTTCCAGCACCACGGTCGTTGCCACGAGCGAGAAGAAAGCCAGCGGAATGAGCATGGGGCCCCCTTTGAGGAGCTCCTGCGATCCCGCGAGCATCCGATGGATGAGCGACAGCATGCCCAGACCCGTCCGGCGTCAGAAGTTCACGCGAAGACCTGCGGCGGCGATGTTCTGCGTCACAGAATAGGCGTCGTCCGTTCTCGACGAGCGGAGGCGTTGACGTTCACCGATGCTGACTTCGCCCGATACGAACGCCTCGACCGCCGCTCCGAAGCGACGCGCCAGTTCCGCGTCGGCGACCGCGTATGGATCGATTGAGGCGTCGCCCTCGCGCTCCGTGTACTGCTTGCCGCTCCACGCCGTACCGACTCGCGCTGTCCACCGGTCGCCGTCGGACCATCGAGCGTGCGCCCGCGCCGTAACCTGCGGTCGATACGGCAGGTGGTCCGGCGAATGGACCTCGCCGTCCATCTCGCATGTTGGATCGCCTAATACCATCTCGGTCGCAGCAAACGCCCCGAGCGACAGTCGCGAGGTAAGGGCGATCTCAGCCGATCCGTCGGCTCCCAACAGGTTCGCGGTCGCGGGAATGGGAATCCACCCGATCGCACCCGCTGCATCGGCGGACTCGACCCAGATCGGCAGTCCGTGCATCCGCCTGAGCCCCGCCTGCACCGTCCACGACAGCGGCTTCGACGCGGTGCGGAGGCTGGTCGCTGCGTGCCAGGTGCGCGACGGCGGCAAGTCCCGGTTGACGCGCAGCCAGTCTTGCTGCTCGTACGGCTTCGTGCCGGCGGCGTTCACGGCGTAACCCGCCGACGTCGACCATGACATGGCATCGCTGATGAACGACGACCATTCGACGCGGAACGGAACCGCCACGCGCGTCGACCGGCTCGACTCCTCCGCCGCTGGCGCGCTGCGTGGTTCGCCGTAGAGACCCAACCCCACGGCGTACGACACCGCACCGGACGAGAACGACACGAACCGATCATGGATGGATACGGTTCCGATTCCGTAGGAGTTGCTTCGTCCTTCGGCTTCCGAACGCACGTAGCGAAGCGATCCGACGAGCGAGATCGGGTCGGCGTCGCGATCCCACGTCAGCTTTCCATCCAGGGAGGCATCGGCGACGCGATCCGCGACGGACTCGTCGCCGTCCGCCTTGAGGTTCCACTCCGATGCCGACGCCCGAAGCTCGGCGTTCGGTCGCGATTCGGGTTCACCTCTCGACGACCACATGCCCGAAGCGCTCAACAAAGCCCCGGTCCTCTTGCCCAGGAGAAGGTCGCCCTCGATTCCCGGCATGATCCAGTTCAGCGTGCGCGTGCGCCATTGGGCGTTCGCGGAACCGGCGTCGAAGTTCGACAGCCAGCCGACGCTGCCGCGCAACGCTAGATCGTTCAGCGCTCCACGAGAGCGAGTGAACGCGTCGTTCTGAGATTCGCCAGCGGCTTGCAGCGCCCCGTGAACGCGGTCGCCGGATCGAGCGAGATCGACACGGTACTTGAGGCTGCCCTGCGCAGCGGGGATCACCTCTGCCCGTGCCGTCGGGCTCGCCGGGCCCTCTGCGGGTAACAGAACTCGCGCTTGTTGGGGACGCGTCGAAGTGAACCCCCAAGGACGCTCCTTCGGACGCGTCAGGAGGTACCCCTGCGCGAAGGGCGTATCCGTCACGACGTAGACATCCCGCTGTGCCGACAGGCGCGTGATATCGATCACCTGCACTTCGAGGCGAGTCGGAGCGCCTTCGATCCGCTCGGACGGCTCCGCCGCCGACGTTTCCTGCGCATGTGCCGTAGGAAGCTGCGCAGAAAGCGCCACGACCACAGCGAGGACCACACGCCGCGCCGGACCCACTCGGCGGCTCCTACGGGTTCGGGACGGTGTCGAGAGTCTGTTGAGGATCACTGTGAGCCGCCCTGCTTCAGCGCCGCCAGCCGGGCATTGACGAAGTCGATGAACGGCTTCCACTCGTTCGTGCGCTGACGATGGTTCGCGTACGTGGCGACAGCTCGCTCATACCAGCGCACGGCTTGAGTGCGCTTGCCGCCCTTCTCGTACGCGTCTCCGGCGCGCGCCAGTCCTTGCAGCGCCTCGCCGGGGAAGTCGTCACCGTAGACAAGGGAGACGACCAGATACGCTTTGGCCGCGTCGTCGTAGCGCTTCAGGTTCATCTGGGCATCGCCGGTGGTCATCTGCGCCTTGACGACCAAGTCATTCGGATAGCCGCTCGGTTCGGCGACAATCGGCGCGATCGCCTGGATGGCTTCCGCGTTCCGCTTGAGCCGCAGGAGCGTGTTGCTCAGATCGACTCGCGCGGCTTTCCCTTCCTCGGTTGAGGGATACGCGTCGATCAGCGCTCGATAGGACTTGATCGCCGCGTCGTTGGCGCCCTGCGCCAGTTGGAGCTCAGCCGTCAGCAGGTACGCCCGCGACGCCTCGGCTGCCTTCGGGTGCTGCGATACGAGCTGCTGAAGGAGCTCGATGGCGCGGGCTGGGTCTCGCCGTCCGTTGTCGGGGTCGCGCAGCACCCACGCCCCGAAGTAGAGCGCGCTGGCGCGGATGTCCGCCGTCGCGTTGCGAAGCCCCGACACCGCCCCAAACGCCTGGATCGACTGCGGATACGAGCGGAGCTCGTAGTAGCATCTGCCGATATCGTATTGCGCGTGAGGAGCGGCCGAAGAGTCCGGGTAGCGCGAGATCACCTCCTGAAACTGCGCAATCGCCTGCTGATACTTCCGGTCGTCGAAGTAGCTGATGCCAATGGTTCGGAGCGCGTCCGGCGCGAGCTCGCTCTCCGGGTACTGGGTCACGAGCGTTCGGAATGCGTCCAGCGCGGCTCCCGTGTCTCCCGACAGTTGGTAGGCTTGCCCGATGGCGTACTGGGCGTCGTCAGCCAACGGGCTGGACGGGTAGAGCGCCTGAAGCTCGCGGTACGAGCGGATCGCCGTCGCGTAGTCCCTCAGATTGTAGTAGCTCTCGCCGATCTGGTATTGCGCCTGCTCGCGGATCTGTATCTTGCGGTTCCCGACGGTCGTCTCGGCATTCGGATAGCCGTCTCGCACTCGCACGTATTCGCGGATGGCGTCGGTGTACTGGTTCCGTTTGAAGTATCCGTTCGCCCGGTAGAGGATCGACTCGGGCACGAGCGGACTCGTCGCGTGGCGGCGCAGGAGCTCGTCGAACGCCTCGTTCGCCTTCGCGTAGTTCTCGCGTAGGTAGTAGGTCCACGCGAGCATGTACCGAGCGTCGTCCACCCACTCGCTCTCGCCGAACCGCGAGATGAGCGCCTCGAACGTCGAGCTCGCCGCCGCATAGTTCTGCAGGTTCACTTGGGCGACGCCGATGTCGTAGCGCGCCTTCGCCGCCGCCTCTGGCTCCGATTTGGGATCGTCCGCGACGCGCGTCCATGCGGCGATGGCTTTGTCGTAAGCCCCCTTCTGGCTGCCGGCGTCTCCCGCCGCTTGCCCCTCTGCGAAGTGCGTCCACCCGATTGCCGTTCGCGCGAGCCGACTCCACTCCGTGTCGGGAACCGCCTTGATCAGCGCGTCGTACTCGGCGCGCGCCCCGGCGTAATCCTGCTGCCAGTAGAGGCTCTCGGCGAGGAAGAACCGCGTCGCGGCAATGTGCTCCGACCCCGGCGACGCGCTGATGAGCGCCCGCGCCGTGGCGACCGCGTCGGCATAGAGCTTCCGCTCGTACTGCGTCCGCAAGAGCCAGTAGCGCGCCCCGTCCGGCTTGCCGAGCGCGGTTCCCTCCGGCGCTCCGGTCAGGAACTTCGCGAACGACTCCGCCGATCCGGCGTAGTCCTTCTTGTTGAACTGGGCGATCCCCAACTGGTACAGCGCGTCCCATCGCAGCGGCGAATCCGAGCTCCCCGCGACTTCGGCGTAAGCTTCGGCGGCTCGCTCGTGGTCGCCCAATATGGCGTAGGCGGTGCCCCTGCCAAGCAGCGCATCGTCGTAATAGCTCGACGCCGTCGGGACCCGCCGGTACCAGATCACCGCCGTGTTCAGATCGTTCAGGAGCCGACGACATTCAGCGACGTACCACGTCGCGGCGTCGTGCAACTTCGAGCCGATATCCTCGGCGAGCGGCTCGAACTCGCGGACCGCCTCCGCGTACTGGGTCAGATCGAAGAAGGCTCGCCCGATGCTGTACCGGGCGTTCGGCACGCGGTCGCTGTCGGGATAGGCGCTCAGAAACCGGCGGAACTCGTAGATGGCTTCGTTGTAGCGCTTCTGCTCGACGAGGATCTCCGCCGCCCAGTAGTGCGCGTCGGAGGCAGCGTCGAGCGACGGGTATCGCTGCCCGACTCGGCCGAACTGCTCGCGCGCCTCCGCGAATCGCTTGGCGCGGAAAAGCGCCTGACCGATGCGCAACTCCGCGTCGGCGACCAGGTTCTCGTGATCCCGCGAGGTTCCGAACTTCTCGACGAACGCGGCGTACAGGGTGCTCGCCTGGTCCCATTGCTCCGCGTAGAACAGCGATTCCGCGGCGCGGTATGCGGCTTCAGGCGCTTGCGGCCCGTCGGGATAGCGGCTCAGGAAGTCCGCAAGCGTCGCGTAGGCGTCGGCGTAGCGCTCCAACTGGAACTGCGCCCATCCTTTGCTGTAGATCGCCGTTGGCGCTTCGGGCGACGTAGGGTGGAGGGCGAGAACCTTGTCGAATGCCTCGATCGCCTTCGGGAAATCACCCAACCGGTAGTAGGCATCGCCCCGGTAGTAGAGCGCCGCCGAACGCACGTGGGGGTCGTCCGAGCGCTGCAATACCTCGTCCAGCGCCAAGATACTGTCTTCGAACTTCCCTTGCTGGAACCAGGATCGCGCAGCGCCGAAGATGCCGTCGAGTCGCAGCGGGCTCGTCGGATAGTCGTTGAGGAGGCGGCGGTAGCGAACGACCGCGTCATCGTGCCGCCCCAAGCGCTGCGAAGCCTCGGCAGCGAGGTACAGGGCGTCGTCCGCTCGATCGCTGTTCGGGTACTGAGCGACGAACAGATCGAACTCGTCCTTCGCGGTTTCGAGGTCGCCTTCTTCGTAGAGCCGATAGGCGAACGTGTAGTCGGTCGCCTCGTCAGCCACCGCCAGAACCGGCGCGCCGGCAAGAAGCAGCGTCAGGACGAGCCACACCATCGGACGATGGCGGTTCGCCCTCGCGAATCGATGCGGATGTCTCATGCGCGGAACCTTTGCGGACGCGAGGTCGTTCCTTGCCGGGCGCAATGATCCTGTCGGCGAGTGCGGCACGATCTTCACGTAGTAGTCAACGTCGGGCGCAGCCGCATTGGTGACAGCATCGAGTCCTGCGCCGTGCCAAATCCCGGCGATTTCGTTCGGCAGCACCCGACTCCGATCAGAGCTGTACCACGGTGCGCGTCTGAAACGACTTGATGGCGGCTTCGATGATCTCCTGCACCCGCAGCCCCGCCTCGCCAGACGCCTCGATGTCAGCGTAGGGCACGCGGTCGTCCACCTGTTCGACCCAGTGGGCGATGCGGTTGCGGAACGTATCGTCGAAGCCCGACACGTGTCCCGGCTCCCCGGCCGCTGGATTTGTCTCGACCTCGCGGGCCCCGCCACGACGCGCAAAATAGTGGAGCGATTCGTATACGCCTTCGATGATGAACCGTCCGTTGGTTCCACCAACTTCGCAGCGCTCGATCAAGCCCCCGCCGTCGTAGCTGCCGCTCAGATGCCCGATCGTGCCGTTCTTGTAGTGGATGTTGACTGAGAGGTTGCTCCAGCAGATTCTGCCCGGAGCCCGGTTCGCAAAGCAGTGAACCGCGTCGGCGTCTCCGACGAAGAAGCGCATCACGTCGAGCGAGTGCGGGTGCAGCGCCCGGAAATGGAAGAAGGGCGAGGACTCGTTCGGGTTCTCGATTCGCAACACCATATTGATGAACAGCGGCTTGCCGATCTTCCCGCCTTCGCCTTCGCGCATCCACTCCTTCGCCTTCCACGCGAAGGGGACGAAGCGATGGTTCAGGTTCGTTCCAAGGTAGAGCCCCTTCTCACGGGCGACACTGACCATCTCGCGGGCGAGCGCGACATCGTTGCTGAGCGGCTTCTCGCAGAGCGTGTGCTTCCCGGCGTTCAGCGTTTCCATCACGGGCCCGTAGTGGTCTCCGCCGTTTTCCCTCCCGCCCGTACAGACGCTGACGGCGTCGATCTCCTCGGATTCGAGCATGTCCTGGATCGTGTAGTACGCCTTGCCGCCGAACTTCTGCGCGGCGTCATCCGCGCGTTCGCGCACCATGTCGCAGACGGCGACCAGCTCCGCGCGCGGGTGCTCCGCGTACGACCGCGCGTGCAGTCCTCCGATGCCTCGCATTCCGATGACACCGACTCGCAGCATTCGTTCCCCCTGTTCGGCGCTGTGAAGCGCGATAGCCGGCTCCCGACCAGCCGGTCAGGACGCGCGATTCCTCAATGGAATCCTCTTGAACTCTTGGGTGATCGACGTGATCGCGTGCTCGGTCGCCAGCCGCTCCAGGCTCGAAGCTCCGACGAACCCGACGGCATCCGTGTGCGTGTTGATGTAAGCCGCATCCGATGGCGACGAGATGGGCCCGCCATGTGAAAGGAATAGCAGGTCAGCGCGCGCCGATCTACCGCCGTCGATGATCGTCTGAACCAGGTGGGAGGCGTCGTCCAGCGACATCGCCGTGTGCGATCCGATGGAACCGCCGATGGTCGTGCCGCAGTGAGCGATGATGACGTCGGCTCCAGCGCGTGCCATCTCGCGGCTCTGGTCGGCGTCGAACACGTAGACGATTGTGAAGAGGTCCATTCGGTGGGCGGTCCCGATCATATCGACCTCTTTGCCGAACCCCATGCCCGTCTCCTCAAGAGTGAGACGGAACGTGCCGTCGATGACGCCCACCGTCGGGAAGTTGTTGACGCCGGAGAAGCCCATGGCTTCGACCTGCTTGAGGAAGTGCCACATGCGACGCGTCGGGTCCGTACCGTTGACCCCGGCGATGACGGGTACATCTCGCACCACCGGCAGCACTTCGCGCTCGCCCATCTCCATGACGATGGCGTTCGCGTCGCCGTACGCCAAAAGCCCGGCGCATGATCCGTGTCCCGCCATGCGGTATCTGCCGGAGTTATAGATGATGATCAGATCACCGCCGCCTCGCTCGATGAACTTCGCCGAGATGCCGGTTCCAGCCCCGGCTGCGATGATCGGCTGTCCGGCGTCCACGACGGAACGGAGTCGAGCGAGCACTTCGGCGCGCGTGTGCGGGTTCGGCATGCAGGTCTCCTGCGGGTCTCAGTCGGGTTCCGATGCGCCGTTGACCGCGTCGGATCGCGCCTGTCGAGCGCCTGACGCGGCGCGGATCATCGTGTCGACGAGTTCGTAGAGTCGGTCGAGCTCGCCCTCGGTCGGACGGTAGCGGGTCAGTTGGGCGAGCTCACAGACGCGCAGCACTTCTCCAGCGTAATCGATGACGGCGTCCATCGGGTCCTGGGGCAGCGAGTCGAGAATCGCCGCGACGCCGACGCCGAACGTGCGGATCCGATAGCGCTCGAACAGGTAGCGCCGCACGAACGCATCCAGCCGGTAGTAATCCGCGACCAGGCTTTTGCCCTCGCGCTCCTGCCTCAGCCGCCAGAGCTCTGCCGACCAGTCCCTGCGCAGCCCTGCCGGAGCTTCGGCGACGGACCATTTCGATGGATTCGAGCGGTCAATCGGTTCGACCGATTCATTGAGGGAAGCCTTGGTCTCCCAGTCCATTTCGGGAACCGGCGTGGGCATCGGTGCGTCGCGTGTCGCCTCGTTGAACGCGCGAGCGCGTCGAACCGCGCGCCGAACTCCGCGCATGGGCGCGTTCGGCCGTCGCTCCCAGAAGTACCAGCCGACTACGGCGGCGCATACCAAGGCCACGACCGGAGCGACGAAATCCATCGCGTCCAGTCGCCGCTGGAGTACCGGCGACGGTACTTCCACCGCCGACTCGGCTGCGGCGGACAAGCTAACCGATGCGGACACCATCAGCATCATAGGGCGAGCTCTTTGATCTTGCGAAACAGGGTTCGCCGCCCGATATCGAGGATTCGTGCCGCTTCGGCGCGGTTCCCGTTGGTCGCATGGAGCGTCGCGCGGATCGCCTCGCGCTCGATCTCGCGCATCGTCATGCCGACGAACACATGGGCGCGCTTCGGGTCGTTTCGGTCCGCATCGCTCTCCGTCGATATGACCTGACCGGCATCCCTGGGCTCGCCACGATGCGCGTCGGGGTCATCTGAACTCTCCGCCTGGCGTCCCGAGGCGACGAGCCAGTCCGGCAGGTCCGGCAGGTCGAGCATGTCGCCTTCGGCGGACACCACCATCGCCTCGACGGCGTTTTTCAGCTCGCGTACGTTCCCGCTCCACGGGCAGCGCTCCAGCAGGCGCAGCGTCCGAGCCGTGAACCCACGGATCGGCTTGTCGGCAGCCGTCGCGAACTGCCTCAGGAACGCGTGCGCGAGGATCGGGATGTCCTCGACCCGTTCGCGCAGTGGCGGCATCTGGAGTGTGGCGACGCACAGCCGATGGTAGAGGTCTTCACGGAAGGAACCCGCGCGGACGGCTTCGAGCAGGTCGCGGTTCGTCGAAGCGATGATCCTCACATCGACGTGGACCGATTTCTCGCCGCCGATCCGCTCGAACTCGCGGGTCTCCAGGACGCGCAGCAGTTTCGCCTGCGTCCCCAGGTCCATCTCGCCCACTTCGTCCAGCAAGAGCGTGCCGCCGTGGGCGGTTTCGAACCTGCCCTTCCGTCTCCGCGTCGCGCCGGTGAACGCGCCCTCCTCGTGACCGAAGAGCTCGGTCTCAGCCAGGGACTCGGGCACTGCGGCGCAGTTGAACGAGACCATCGGGCCCTTCCGGCGAGCGCTGTGGAAGTGGATGGCTCGCGCGGCGAGCTCCTTGCCGGTTCCGCTCTCTCCCAAGATGAGGACGGTCGTGTTCGGCACGCCAGCAAGGCGGATGATCCGGTCGTAGATCGCGCGCATGATCGGCGACTTGCCCGTGAACCCGACGAGCGATGTCTCCGACGAAAGCTGCTCGTGAAGGGCGCGATTCTCTTCGTAGACCGCCTGCTCACGGCGAGCTCGCTGGACAATCGCCCGCAGGCGTTCGAGGTTCACGGGGCGCTCGACGAAATCGTACGCGCCGTTCTGCATCAGACGGACCGCCGAATCCGTGTCGAGCGTGTTCGGATCGACGATCAGAATGACGGCGATGCGTTCGTGGATCGAGCGGGCAACGCTCAGCAGATGGGCTCCGTCGGCTGAGGGCGACCGCATCGGCGCGACGAGCACGTCGGCGGGTTCCGCCTGAAGACAGTTCTGTGCCTCCACCTCGCTTCGCACACGGATCAGGTGCACGTCGGACCCGTCGAGAGCTGAAGAGATCGCCTCGCGGAGCCGCGAGTCCTCCTCGACGACGATGATCGTGGTCGTGTCGGGAGCCAGATCGCTCATTGCCTGCCTCGCACCGTCTGATACGGGACGTGGGTGGCGCAAATGCTGTCGGCGAATCGGAACCTCAACGGCAGGTCGGCTCCGAGGCGAATCCCAATCCTGAGCGTGACGGCGATCACCCGGCTATGGGTTCGAGGCGGCTTGCACACCGCCAGTGGTTCCGCGTAGAGCGGGACGCCGTTCTGCTCGGGGCGAACGCCCAGCGCCTGGGTCAGCTTGCCAGGACCCGACGTGAGCTCTTCGAGCCGCTCGCGGTTCCTTCGCCGCTGCATCAGCGCGACTCCCTCGCTCGGTTCCAGCGCTCGGATGAGAACCGCTCCGGCGATGCCTTCCCGTTCCGTCACGACGTTGAGGAGCCAGTGGCATCCGTAGTTCAGGTAGATGTAGGCGTGTCCGGGCGGTCCGAACATCACCTGCGTCCGAGGGGTTCGACCACGGAAGCCGTGGCAGGCGGGGTCGTCCTGGAGGTATGCCTCGGTCTCGACGATGATTCCCCCGGCGAGCCCGTCGGACGTCCGGTGCAGGAGCTCCATCCCCAGGAGGTCCCGCGCGACGTCGACTGTCGGCCGGTCAAAGAACGTCTGATCTAGAGCGCGGCGGTTGTCGGCATGTTGACGCACACGCGTCGCCTGGCGAACGGGTCGGTAATGACGACGCCGGCGGATCGACGCCTCTTGATGAGTCCAGTGTACTGTCCGCGCCGAAGGTGGTCAAGCAGCGGGCCCGCAGCCCGATCAGAGCGTGTGCCCCGATCCTGACGAAGGCATGTACAGGTCGAGCCCGACGCTGATCAGGCTCAACACGCTCCGCAGCATGAAGTCGCCCAACACGAGCCCCAGGAACGCGGGCATCAGCGCTCGGTAGCGCGTCATCCCGCCGAATCGCACGATGAGCGACTTCAGGAACCAGCCCACCATCACTGGGAACCAGAAGTAGATCATCCCGCCCCAGTCTGCGCCGGACAGTACGTAGCCGGAACCGTGGAGCGGGAACCAGATGAGCCGCGACCGGAGCCCTTGCAGCAGCAGGACGAACCCCATACCCGCCAGCATGAACGCGCTGCCTCGAAGGTCGGAAGGCGTCGGCGACTGGATCCACCGCTGGAGTGGGTTGTAGCTCTCCCACCCGAAGTTGCCCACCCACCCCCGCGCCCGTGCCAGCACGCCGTAGCCGTATGAGAAGTCGAGATATGCCCAGAACGTCGCCAGCACGCCTATGCCAATCGCGAGCACCATCGCCCAGACGAGCGGTCGGCGTGCTATGTCGCTCCGGTCCCCGATCCGCAGCATCTCGGCTTGGTTGGGCATCGGGTGCGAGCGGTTGCATCGGTTGAACGCGTAGAGCAGCGTCAGCCCGGTCAGGTTCTGCGCCCCGAGACGCCGTGTGCCGAAGATCTCCACCATGAGCTGTCGCGGCGCGAAGCCGATCACCTCGTGGTACGGCGGACCCAGCGCCGCGCGGACGTATGCGATGGACAGCGCGAACGCGAGGAACAACGCGTAGAAGACGATGACGACCCACAGCTTGAGCCCGAGCGCCAGGCAGAACCCTAGCGAGGCGACCGTCGCCGCCCCGGTCAGAACGACGAGCGTTCGATACGAGAACGGTTCCCTCGGATCGCGCTCACCGGGAGGCGCGAACGCGCTCCGCACGACCTCGGCGATGTGACGACGCGCCGACCAGGCGACGATCAGCGCGATGCCGACCCAAGCCCCGGCTGCGCGGTCGTTGAGTCTCAGGTCCTGCCATCCTGCCACGTCGGCGATGACTCGCTCCAGGCGGGTCAGCCAGAAGAAGAACCACGTCGAGAAGGAGAGATCAAGCGGCATGAAGTAGGCGAGCCCGACAATCGCCGTATTGAACGACATGGACAGATAGCCCATGGCGCTCCACGGGCGCTCCGTGAAGTGCGCATCGAGCCGGTAGTTGGGCGGGAACGCCGGTACGACCGGGAAAAGGTCGTGCAGCCCGTCGATGACGCGGATGAATGTCGAGATGCCAAACCCGATCCACATGACGCGCGAGCGGAAGAACGCAGGGCTCGTCGCCATTTGGAGCGGAAGCTCCGTCAGCGGGTAGGTAAGCTTCTCGTGCTCCATCCAATGCTGGCGCAGGATGAGCGAGAATCCCAGCAGCGAGCCGTAGAACGCGACGATCAGCGCGGACCAGAAGAGAACCGGCGTCAGCCAAGCCAGCACGTGCTCGCGCACGTAGAGCGTGCTGTCGCCCTCGAAGTAACCGCGAAGCACGCCCACATCGCGGACGGTCGCCCACTCCGGGATGAACCGGCCGAAGAGCTCGACGTACTGGTTCTCGACAGTGGCGAACCAGAAGGGATGGGCGAGCGTGCCCATCAGAATCGCCATGAACGCATGGCCCGAGATGGTCGAGACCATCGTGACCATGACGTAGATGAGCAGGAGCTCTTGCGGCGTCAGTGCCGCGCTGGGATAGGCTCGCTTCGCCAGCACGTTGAGCGCCAGTAGCACGCCGAGCGTGAAGATCGCGTTAGAGAAGGGCGAGACGAGCGTGTAGACGGCATACCAAATCTCGCTCGCCTTCCCGACCCAGTAGGCGTTCAGGATGACGAGCGCGATGCCCAGAAGCACAACTCTCCGTCGGATCGGCACTCCGCCCGGTGCGCCCTTCATCGAACCCCCGGCGGGCGGCGTCCGTCGCGCGGTCGGATCACGGTGCGTACTCCTCCGCCACCTCCATGGCGATCGTCTCCCACTCCCACAGCCGTCGAGGGTCGTAACGGACGGTCGAGATGTCCTTGAGGATCAGCTCGACGTGGCAGCCGCGCGCCTTGTCGAGGAAATCGCGCAACTCGCGGCGGGCTCGCTCCGGGTGCCAGTCGTCGCTGGCGAGAACGGCTGGGTTTGGCTTCCGGGACAACACGTAGTCGGTCCCGACCTTCGCGATGGCTCGGTCCGTGTCGATCCACGGGCTCATCGAGAGCTTCCGCAGGTTCGGCACGCGGCGCAGGATTTCCACCTTCGTGTCGAGCGGCTCACAGCATCCGTAGTAGGTGAGCCCCCACCGCTCTAGCCACCGAAGCTCGTGCTTCAACGCGAACTCCCAGTGCATGTCCGGCGACACGTCGGAGAATATCTGCGCCGTCGCGCAGCCCCACATGTTCTTCGGCTTCACGTGGTCCGGGTCGTAGTCGTCGCCTGGCAGTTCGTCGGTGTGCCCGTATCCGCCGGAGCCGATGCGCGTGTTGTCGTCGTTGCGCGAGAGCAGGTTCAGCGCTTCCCACTGGTCGAGCTCGTAGAGGTAGGCATCGACCAGGTGGGTCATGATTTCGTTGACCATCTCAGGACGGTCCGCGAGGTCGATCATGGCGTCCTCGACGCCCCACCACCGGATGAGGTTGTCCCACGGGGCGAACCAAGTGCCCTTCCTGCCGACCTTCGTGACGGGCAGGATGCCGTCGTAGACCTCGCACATCCGTTCGTAGTTGCGTTCGGTCGCCTCCGCGTCGTAGGTGACTTCGGGGAACTTGATCTTCTCGACGTCCGACGGTTCCCAGATCTGCCGGTGGAACTGGCGTGACACGACGCCACTCGTCTCGTCGGTTCGGCGGATGTCCACTTTCTCCGAGATACCTAGACCCGTGCTGTGGATGACGAGCGGACACGACAGGTAGTCGTTGACGATCATGTCGCCCGGGAGATGGCGCCACTGGTAGAGCATCATCCGGAAGCCGCTCTCCTGACCCCTCGCCCATGGGTCCTCGGCGCGGAGCGTCAGCTCGTCATCGACGTTCATCTCGTTCCAGCAGACCTCGTTGATCCAGACCATCGGGCGGACCGGTTCCAGCTGGTTCAACCGCCGCCAGAGCTCCGCCTTCTCACGGTGGATCGGGAGAGCTGCGATCTCCGCCTGCTCTTGGGCGAGGCTCCGAAGCAGATCGCGGTCGTGGCGAGACAGTGGCATCGTGGGCTCCCTTCAGGCGCCGAGGCGCGTCCATGCGGGACAGACGGGCTGGGACCCGCCGCGCAACCGGCGACTTAGAATACCCCATCCGAGCAGCGGCGGCATGCGCGTGAGACGTGTCGCGCCTACATGAACGGAGTCACGTTACCACGGAACGGTGGGAACAGGCTGTCGAGGACGGCAGACTCGACATGCCCAACACTGCAGTCCGCGTAGTCGACGGCGAGCTCTTCGCAACGGCGTCTGCCGAAAACGAGCTGCAGGAGCGTGAGGTCCGGAAACCGCGTGTTGCCGCCGCAGGGCTCGCAGGACGCGATCTCGGCGATCTTGCCGCGACGGAGGTCGATACGAAAGGCGGAGCGATAATCGCTCACCGCAATCGTGCCGGTATACCCCTCGGCGACGGTTCCGAGCAGGTTGCGTTCCAGACCCCCTGAGATGCGCTTGAGAAACGCAACCATGTCGGGAACGCGGATGTACCACGCGTAGGGAGAGAGCCGTCGGGTTTTGTGGGGGTCCAGTGCCGCGTAGGCGGGATGCTCCTCGCCGAGCCAGAACTCGATGGCGTTCGCCTGCTTCGAGGGGTGGTCGCCTTCTTCCAGCTTCTGGCGCGCGTTCGCCAGCACACTACACAGCACGTCGGGCATGACGTTGAGGTGGCTCACCCCCGGGACGAGCTCCAGCTCCAAGACGCAGCACTCGTCCCCGCGCACCCATGCGCTTTCGCTGACGTAGCCGATCCGACGCCGACGAGGCGTCTCGATGATGAGCCAGTCGCGTGCGACCTGTCCTGTCGCGGGGCCCAGCCGCATCGCTCGCTCCAGCGCACCTGCCTGCCACTGCACGGCGATGGACTGGCGCTCGACGGCGTTGGCAGTCAGACGATGGACAAACGCGAGGTCGTCGCCGATCTGCGCCCGTCGCAGGACTGCCGCCTTCGCGCCGTGCTGATCCGGGATGTCCGACTCGCGGACCGTCCTGCCGCCGCCCATGTTGAGCGCCATGTCGTAACCGAACTGACGGTAGAAGTTGGGTATCCCGCCGATGAACTGCATGAGCTCGCCGCGTCGCGCGCTCAGGTCGTGAATCGCCGCGAACTGGCGGCGGACGAGCCCCTTCCTGCGGTACTCGGGAGCCGTCGCGACGAGCTCCGGCATGCCGCATGGGAACGCCGCGCCGCCGAAGGTCCACGTTTGGTTGATGAGACACATCGACGAGACGATCTCCCCGTCCGCGTTCTCGACGATCGTGAAGTCGGACGCGTCTGTCGTCGGGTGTTCCCCCGACATGAGGTCGCGTACCCACGTCTCGATCAATCGATGCTGTCGATCTGGATGGTGGATGGATTGCTGGAAGTCGGCGACGCGCTCCGTGTCCTCGCGCGTGCAGAAGCGCAGTCGGAGCCCGTCTGCCAGGTTCTGCGGCTGTGGCAGGATCGCCGTGCCCTGGATGCTGTCTACTGCCATCGTGCTCTCCATCGTCTTTGTCACCACGTAGAGACTCAACGACGGATGCACGTCACGGTCACATCAGCGTGCGTGGATCGATCACGGCTCCCAGCCGATCCGACTCGTAGGCGGCGAGCGCGACCGCCATCGTCCGGCGGGCGTCCGCTCCCGAAGTCAGCGGCTCCTCGCCGTCGCGGATGCAGCCGAGGAAGTGGCGGATCTCCTCGGTGAAGGCGTCTGCCGCTGGCAGGTCGATGCGCTGGGGCTCCTGTGAAGCGCTGTCGAGCCGATGGACGCGCAAGCCGTCGTGGTTGTGGATGCTCCCGCCAGCGCCCTCGATCCAGAAGCGCTCGTACCAGACCTGCTTTCGGCTCATCCAGTTGATCGTGAACGTCCCGATGGCGCCGCTCTCGAAGCGCAGGTTCACGATCCCGGCGACTTCCCCCTCCATCCGATCCGGCTCGAAGTACCGGAACGACGACACGGCGGATACCTCGCCCAGGAACCAGCGCAGCAGATCGAGCCGATGGCATCCCGCCGACGCGATGGCTCCGCCGCCCAGCCGATCCGCCTGACGAATCCAGTGCCCGACGGGCATCTCGACGTTCTGGTTGTGGTCGATCCGGGCGAGCATCGGGGCTCCGATGGCTCCCTGGTCAAGAAGCCGCTTGGTCTCGACGTGCTGCGGGTCGAACCGCTCGCAGAAGGCGCACATCAGCCTGACGCCTGCGGCGCTTGCAGCGCGAACCATCGCGTCGGCGTCTGCGAGGGTCGTCGCCAGCGGCTTCTCGACGAAGGCGTGTTTGCCGCATTCCATCGCCGCGATGGCGACGACGGCGTGCATGTCGTGCGGCAGGCAGATATCGACGGCGTCGATGTCCGTCCGACCGACGGTCTGCTTCCAGTCGAGGGAGACGCGCTCAGCGCCGAGCTCCTTGGCGCGCGCCACGGCGAGGTCGGCGCTCGCGTCGCAGGTCTCGATGATACGCACTTCCTCGGAACCGAGGGCAGCGTATCCGCGCGCATGGGCTCTGGAAATGCCGCCGCAGCCGATCAGAGCGACTCGTATCGGGCTCGGCATGGGTCAGGACTCCTTGGGCGTCCACCACACGGCGAAGGTGCTGAAGTCCGCCTCGCACTCGTTCCGCACGGTGTGGAGCGACCCCGCCGGGATGAAGACGACATCGCCCTCACGAATGACGCGCCTCTCGCCGTCGATCTCCATGGCGCCCTCGCCAAACCGGACGTAGTAGATCTTCGACACGGACGCGCGTTCGGGCTTCTGCTCCATGCCCGTCCTGAGGAGCCCGATGGCGCAACTGAACGGCGCGCCGATCTCGTCCCCGCCGAACACGCCATGCGCGAGGATCGTGTTTTCGTGAGCCGGACGCAGCGCGTCGGGATCATACGAGCGAACCTTCATCCCCTGCCTCCCGGGTCTAGTGAGCGCGGACGTTGGGCATCGTGCGCGCCAAGTCGCTGAGCCGCACGTCGCCGGTCTCTTCCAGCCAGCGCAGAATCCGATAGCGGAGCCCCAGCAGCGTGTCGCGGTGGGCTCCCATCTGCGCCAGGTTCCGCTGCTCGAGGGGGTCGTCTTCCATATCGTAGAGCTCGTCCTGGTCCGCGAGATGCCAGTTGTACTTCCAACGGTGCGTTCGGACGCTCAGGATCGGGCTCATCTCGCCGTAAGCCTCGTACATCTCCATGAAGACCGCGTCACGCCGGTTGTGGGCGTAGTCCCACACTTGCCGCATGCTCTCGCCCTGCATCGACCGCGGAACGCCGATGCCCATCAGGTCGAGCAGCGTCGGCGTGACGTCGATCGTGCTTGTCAGATGGCGCACTCGCCGCCCATGGGGAACCTGTCCTGGCAGGCGCAGGATGCAGGGGACGCGCGTCGCGTCGTCGTACATGAACAAGCCCTTGGCGAAGAGCCCGTGGTTGCCCATCGCGTCGCCGTGGTCCGCCATGTAGAGCACGATGGTGTCGTCGGCGATACCGAGATCGTCGAGGGTGTCGAGAACGCGTCCGACGTTCACGTCGATAAGGTTCACCAGACCCCAGTAGCGGGCGATGATCCGCCGGAGCTCGTCGAGGTTCAGGTTCGCTGGATCCGAGCCGACCCACGACTCGAACCACCGGCGCGGCACTCCCGTCGTCTGGCAGAACGGCTTGTCCGCGAACGTCTCGGTCACTGTCGGCGGGATCGGCACGTCTGCCGGGTCGTAGAGATCATCGAAGGGCCCGATGTAGGGGTCGTGCGGCGCGCGCATCGAGCAGACGCAGAGGAACGGGTCCTCCCGGTACTGCCGGAGGAACTCGATGGTCCGGTCGCACACGACCGTATCGTGCGCGAGTTCGAGCGGCACGATCCCGCGCTGCGATCCTCGGTTGCTCCCGTGCGGGAAGTCGATCTGCCCGCTTTCTTCGAGGCTCTGTTCGTAGCTGCCGCGCAGATGCGTCCACCAGGCGTCCGTGAAGCCGTGCTGCGGCGCTCGCTCCCTTCCGATGTGCCACTTGCCAATGTAGCCGCACCGGTAGCCGGCTCTCTTGGCGACGTCGCCGATCGTGTCGATCTCGTCGGGGAAAGTGATGCCGCGCCCGTCGTCGTTGACCATGACGCCGTTCGTGTGAGCGTATTGGCTCGACCAGATGCTGGCTCGCGAGGGGACGCAGAGGGGGATCGTGACGTAGTGCCGCTCGAACAGCACGCCTTCGCGCGCGATCCGGTCGATGTTGGGCGTCGAGATGGTCTCGTTGCCGTAGCAGCCCAGGGTGTTCGTGTGCTGCTGGTCGGTCATCAGGATGAGGACGTTCGGGCGTTCTCGCATGCCTGCACCTCGGGTGAAGGTGAGCCGCACGTCGCCGGAATCGTCGCTCTAGCGCACCAGTCGGGCAAGCAAAGCAAACCCCACGGGAGACCCGTGGGGTTTGTCTTCCTGACAACAACTCTCTTTCGGGAACGAATGTTCCAGAACGAAAAAGACTCGTACATCTATCGGCAGATGTCAGCCGTGCCTGAACGAAGCTACTTGATCGGGTAGGTGGGAACGTTCACGTAGGAACGCCAGTCTTCGTCGTGGATGCGCCACTCGCCCCGGTCGTTGACGAACTTGAGCGTCTTGAGCCCCACGTCCTGGTAGGCGATCCGCGTGTCGCCGTCGACCGTCGCCGCGAACTCCTGCAGGAAGTTGATGCCCGCCTCGGCATAGTCGCCTTGAACGACGACGTTCGAGATGCTGATCTGGATCCGAGAATAGGCGCGAGCGAGGCGCTCCATGCGGGTGCGAAGCTGCGACTTGCTGAGCGTCTCCCGGATTTCACGTCCGTCGACGACGGTCACGCGCCGGATGGTCGCGTAGTCGGCGTACCACGCCATGTACGCGTCCATCTCCTCGTTCTCCCACGCGGCGCGCCACGCTTCGAGGATCTGCTTCAGCTTGAACTCCGTGTCGAGAGGCGTTCCGTTGGGAGTCGTCGCCATGCCCGCGACGGCGAACTCGGAGGTCCCCTCGGACAGGCTTCCGCTACCGTCGCTATCGGAAACCGACGCGTCCGTTTCAGCCGTCGCAACATCCGTCGACACGCCCTGGATGCGCCATCGGCGATCCCACTGCGCCCGTGCCAGATTCAGAGCGACCGTGCGATCGGACTGAGCTAGCGCCAGGTCGACGTGGTCCTCGTCAATCGTGTGAGCATCAGCGAGCACGAGGATGGCAGACGTCGATGGATCGACCGGCTCCTCGATGGGAGCGACCAGCTTGCCCTCGCGGTGGAGCTCTTGAAGCAACTCGAGACCGCGCAAGTAGCCGGCTGAGTCGGAAGTCGCCAGCGCGTTGCTCACGAGAAGATCATAGGCATCGCCGTCGTTGTCTTGGACGGCTTTGTTCCAGTCGCGGATGAACCCGTCGAGAGTCTGCGGTGCAGGACGCAGCGCCAGGATCACCGCGGTCACCACGGCAACGGCGAGAACCGCGCCTCCGCCGATGCCGGCTCCCCGACGAACGGTGCGCGACGATGTGAGGCTCCACAGCCGCGCAGCCTCGCGGCGCCACCGTTCAAAACGAGCCCGGAGCCCGGATGCGAACGAGCTGCGTTCTTCCTCAGGCACGTTCATGAGCATGCTCCCAAGGCTCAGCGGCGCGGGAAGTCAGGGACGTCGCTGTAAAACTGCCAGCGCTCGCGGACGATACGCCATTGCGCACCCGACCGCTCCCAGACGGCGCTGCGGATCCAGAAATCCGCGCTGGACGCTCCGGCGCCGGAGCCCTTCCGCCGGTAGGTGATCTTCGCGGCAATGCCCGTGCCTTCCGCCGAGATCGTCGGCTGCGAGACCTCTTGCCACGCGCCGCGATCCGCGCCCCGGATCGCAGACACGAGACCCACGCGCGCCAGCGCCGTCGCGCTTTCCTTGCCGGCGACGACCGTCACGCGTTCGCCGCGAGCGTTGGGAGCGTAGAACGCGGTGTGGGCTTCCATATCGCCCTTGTCCCACGCCTGTTTCCAGGATTGCACAAGCGGGCGGATCGACCGTAGGTCCGCATCGGATATCTGGACGGCCGGCCGATGCTGCTGCGCTTCCTCACGGGCGCGCTGGAGCGCCTCGTTCTTCGCCGCGTCGCGTTCAAGCGACTCGATGCGCTCCGAATAGGCGCTGGCGAGCTCCCGCGCCTCCGTGCGCACGGCGCGGGCTTGCGTCGCCTGGGTCGCCGCCTGGCGCTTGGCTTCATCCAGGGCTTGGCGTGTGGCAGCCATCTGTTGCTGGATGGCAAGAGCCTCACGCTCTGCCTGCTGCTGGCGCTCGCGAGCCGAGTCGAATTGGCTGTTCAGATCGTCGATCCTGCCCTGAGTCAGGCTGAGTTCCGACTCCAAGCTGCGAGCGCGTTCCTCCGCCGCCTCGCGCCCCGCGAGCGCATCGGACAATTCGCGGCGGTATGACGATTCGAGGTGTTCGAGTCGAGTTTGCAGCGAATCGAGCTCGCTCTGGACTCGCGTGAGCTCGTCGCGCTGCTCGCCAGCGTGTTGAGTCGCCGACTCCAGCCGGTTCGCCAAGTCTTGCGCGTGCTCGATCTCGCTCGACAGCAGGCGCTGGTAGGCGTTCGACTGAGAATCCAGCAGAACCGCCTGCCGCGCCTCGAACGACGCCTCTTGGGCGGCTCTCAGAGCTTCGATGCCGCGGCCGGCTTGGTAGGCGGCGTGAGCTTCGATCAGCCGCTGCTGCGCCCGGTCGAGGGATGCCCTGGCGCTCAGCGCCATGTCGGTCCTGCGCGCGTCGGCGATGTTCGCCTGCGCGGCTTCGAGCGCGCTCGCGACATCCGTCGCCCGTATCGCCCCCATGCCCCCCCCGCAGGCGGCGAGGACCACGGCGAGCACCAGCGTCGCCGCAGGGATCATCGCCCGCCGGACCGATCTGGATGTCCCGTGGATGGTCATGGGTCTGCCTCCAGCACTGGTATCGAGACACACGGATCCTATGCCACCATACCACACGAAATGCAAGGTCTCGCTTACACGATCCTTAAATGTGTGTATCGTTGCGGCAATCGCGATCCCTGACCTCATTTGCTAAGTTGTGACATACGAGAACCGGTTAGAATGTGGGTCAGAATCACGGTCTCTGGATGGAGTTCTGACCATGCTACAGGATGTTCTCCGCG
>VGLH01000042.1 GCA_016866785.1 Candidatus Poribacteria bacterium | reverse complement strand
CAGCCGACAAGGCGTGAGTTGGCATACTACTCCATCGACGTGTCGCCGGACGGCAGAACCATCGCCTTGAGTCGTGATGATCAGCTGTACGTGATGGACTCAAACGGCGCAAACGCAGTGCCAGTCACGGAGTTCGCCTTCGCGCCTGGTAGCCCCTGGACCGACCGTCTGTACCAGGCACGATGGAGCCCGGACGGAACTTCGCTGCTCTACAGACTCACCGTGGGCAACGTGAGCGGCGTCTATCTCATGCACCGAGACGGATCGAACGTGCGGCGGTTGGCGCGCGAAGTTGGCAAACACGTCCGCGTCACCTACATGGTGGATCCCGGCCTTCTGCCAGTACGCCCAGAGGGAATGACGGTGGCTCGCTGGGGGGATATCAAGCGTTGGTCGCCCGGGTTGTGACCCGGCATGTCGAGGACGGCGGAACGCAGGCATCGAGTCGTCGGTCGTACCAGCAGGATGGTCGCTTGGGAAACACACACGGCCACGTTGCGTTGACAGACATCGTTGCGACCCTAGCGGATCGCCGCGTCCTCGTGCTAGGCGACATCATCCTGGACGCCTATATCACCGGCGATGTGACACGCATCTCGCCCGAGGCGCCCGTTCCGGTACTTGAGGTCGTCAGCGACGAGTACCGCCTCGGCGGTGCGGCGAATGTCGCGGCGAACGCGCGTTCGCTGGGAGCCGACGTCGCGCTGGTGGGAACTGCCGGCGAGGACGGTTCCGCCAACGAGCTCCTCAAGCTCCTGAACGACGCGGCAATCGACGCCCACGGCATCGTGCCGGACGAGTCTCGACCAACGAGCCTAAAGACCCGTATCATCGCCCGGACCCAACAGATCGTCCGTCTCGACCGCGAATCGAGGCGCGCGTTGAGCCCGGACGTGCGCGCGGATGTGCAGCGCATATACCGTCGCGAAGTGAGCAGCGTTGACGCCGTCATCGTCGCCGATTACGACAAGGGGCTGCTCGACGCCGAGATGATCGTGGAAGTGCGTACACTGGCACGAAGCCGTGGCATACCGGTCGTGGTCGATCCCAAGGTGGAGAACTTCCGGCACTACGGACGTGTCACGTGCATCACGCCGAACACGAACGAAGCCGGAGCGGCGGCGGGGCTGAAGATCGAAAGCGTGGAAGATGTGCGCAGGGCTGGAGCCAGGCTCGTGAGCCACCTGGAGCTCGACCACCTGCTCATCACGCGGGGACCCGAAGGGATGTCCCTCTTCGAGCGCGCGAACGACCCAGGAGTTCTTGGGGTGACGCACATTCCCACGGTCGCTCGGAGGGTCTTCGACGTGACGGGCGCGGGCGACACGGTCGTCGCAGTCTACGGAACCGCGCTCGCCGTCGGAGCCCGTCCCGTCGACGCAGCGAGGTTGGCGAACTACGCGGCGGGCATCACCGTCGCGCAGATGGGGTGTGCTACCGTGTCACTGGAACAGCTCAGGGAAGTGCTCGCAGAGCGGGAAGACTCGGACACGTCTGCCATTGAGCACGAGCAAATCCGGCTCTAGGCTGACACGCTCACCGTAGCGCCATCGACTCGGTCAGGGAGCCGACGACCCGGAACTCACCGTTGGCTTGTCGCATCGCCGCGACGAACACATACCCGTATCTGCCGTTCTCGGGGTCGGCGAGTTGCCGGGCGATTCCGGTCGCCTCATCCCGCCTGCCCACGATCTGCATGCCTGTCGCCGCGATCCGTTCATCCAGCTTCCGCGCGATCTCGCCAACGTAGTCCTTTTCAACGGCGACCGACATCGGCAGCGACCATGAGAAGTTCGATTCCGTCAACCGGTACGCCGCCGTCTCCGATACGACGCTGCCAGCGACCTCGAAGTTAGCAGACGACGAACCTGGGAGCTCCGAGACGAGCTCGTGCATATTCACGGACTCGACGTACGAGGGAGGGGGTTCTGCTGGCTTGTCCGTCCCGCATCCCGCCACGACCCAGCCCCACACGCACACAGGGAGCCAGAGCCATCGGCGACGCATCGGCTCATCCATTCGATTGCCTCCCGAAGCTAGTCGCCAATGCCGGCGATTCGAAGGAAGTTGCGCAGCAGGAGTTCGCCGTCCGAGTACTCCGCGACCCACTGCTCCGGATGGAACTGCGTCCCGTAGAGCGGTCGCGAGCGATGCTTGATCGCCTGAACGCGGCAGGTGTCGTTCGTCGCGATCAGCTCGAAGGCGTCTGGGACGCGCTTGATCTCGCACGCGTGCGATTCGGGCATGACGCAGGGGCTGGGGAGCCCATGGAACAGTGGGTCATCCACCAAGATACTGATCGGGTAGTAGCCCTGTTCGGTGAACAGTCCCGCCGTCTCTGAGCTGATCCACCAGCCGATCTGCGCTTCGCCGTCGTGGAGTGGGCGCATTGGTTCGTCGATGACGCGCTTCAGGTTCCTGAAGCCATCGTTGAACATGAAGCCCAACAGTTGGTGGCTGCCGCAGATAGCGAGCGCCGGTATCGACTCCGTCGCATGGACCAGGTTCTCGAAGACGTAGAACTCTCGCACGTCGAAGTCGCGGAACCACGTCGCGCATCCGCTCAGGAACAGAGCGCGGGGTGATAGCGCCAGGACGGTCTCCGGCGTCGCCTGCGACATGTGCAGCACGAGGCACGGTTCGCCGGACAGATGTTCGAGCCGCCGCTTGATGCGGAAATCGCCGTCGCTGGCGTCATGCCGCGCAAGCGTCTCGACCTTGACCCAAACGAGCATCGCGACCTCACCGATTCGCGTCGACGACGCGCGGCGTCACAACGGGTCCGACTGGATCGCCTGCCGCACGTTCTCACCGAAGACGACCTTCGCCTGATACTGCGGATGCGTGATGACCCCGCGAACGACCGTGCCCTGCTGCGCCAGCAGACTGACTTGTTGCTCACTCAGGCGGAACTTGACGTATTGCACGCTCGATGCCTTGCCCTCGGAAAGCTGAACGCGGTCGAAGTCGCCGGGGATCGGAGGCGTATCGCCGATTCGGATGAACGTGTGGCGGTCGATCCCGGCGAGCAGCGGCAGGTACTTGGCGCGCTCTTCCGGGGTTTCGTATTCGATCATCATCGTGACCGACAGCTCGCCACGACCGGGGATCAACGGGTTATACGCGTCGAGCTCGCCCTGGATCTGTTCGTCCGTGGAGAGCCCTTCGACCCGCATCATCTCCTGGACCTGGTAGCGCATCGTGTCGCGGCTCTCGAAGTGGAACGTCACGTGGTCGCCGACGGATACGATTCGGTCCCGCTTGATCCGCATGATCTTGCGCCGCAGGTCGTCACGGACCTTCTCGTACTCGCTATTCGCCAGGATCTCGTCGCGTCGAAGCGCATCCATGCGTCAACCTTCCGTCGTGTCGCGCTGAACCTTCTCAGGGAAGCCGTCCGGTCGATACGCCATGGCGAGGATCTCGAACGGGTGGAGCGGCTTCTTGCCCGCGTGCTGCTCGATCTGCACGGCGGCGAGCGGGCAGTCCGTCGCCCAAACCGACGCTTCCGCGTCCTTCATGCCATCGAACGCTTTCTTACCGACGGCGATGGACTCGTCGTAGTGCTCCGTACGCATCGCCCATGTGCCGTCATGCCCAGAGCACTCGTTGACCAGACGAACCCGACACCCCGGAATCGTCCGCAGCAGGTCACGCGACGGGAACCCGATGTTCTGCGTCTTCAGGTGGCACGGCACTTGGTACGCGACCGTTCCAGGAGTGGACTCGAAGGACCGATCCAGTTTCCCGTCACGGTGCTGCCTCAACAGGAATTCGGACATATCGAACGTGTTGGCTGCGACCGCCTTAGCCCACTCATGGATCGCGTCGCCAGGAATCCGGAGCAGCTCCGGGTACTCGCGTTTCAGCATCATCGAGCAGGTTGGGTTCACGACCGCGATCGGCAGTCCCTGCTGCGCCAACGGGTACAGCGCTTCCACGTTGCGTCGCGCTTGCAGCTGAGCGGCTTCGACGTCGCCGGAGTCGAGACGCGGCATGCCGCAGCAGTCTGCGCCGGCAAGTCGGGCAGAGAACCGGTTCCGCGCAAGCACTTCGACAACCGCCTTCCCGATGCGAGGTCCGTTGTAGTTCACGAAGCACGAGTTGAACAGAACGACCATCCCGTTCTCACCCGACGACTTGGGAGCCCGCTTCGCGAACCACTGGGCGAATGTTTCCCCATGGAACTCCGGCAACTGCTTGTCACGGTGGATGCCCAACGTCTTTTCCATGACCAGACGCAGGGGCTTGAACGTGTTTCCCCAGTTCGCGAGCGCGGCCGTCGGCTGAGCCAACTTTCCGAGCCCGACGGGATCCGCCAGCAGGCGATCCCGCAACGGTATGCCGCGCTCCTTGGCTCGGACCGCCTTCGCCCGCAGGATCAGCTTGGGAAAGTCGAGCTGGAACTCGTGATTCTCGCCGGGCGTATACGGGCAGTTCACGTAGCAGAGCTGGCACTGGAAACAGTGATCGATGACGTCGTCGGTCGTCCTCGAGGGAATCGCCGTGACATCTCCCTCGTTCGCATCGACCGCGTCGAAAAGGACCGGGAACGACTGGCAGTATTTGAAGCACAGGCGGCAACCGTGGCACACCTCGTAGACCCGCGTGATCTCCTGCCGGAGGGCATCACGACGCCAGTAGAGGGGCTCGTTCGGGTTGTAGCACATGCCTTCCGTGGGGTGATAGCGGATGTTGTCCATCGTGACACCTCCACACAAAGCGAAGAGGGACGCTCGGATGCGCCCCTCATTCGGCAACTGTCTGCGTACCCCAGTCTCTGCGTGGAGCCCGGCTCGCACTCGCCGTGTCGGATGGGCAGACGCAGGACAGGGGGAACCGGTAGCTCGGCGCGTCGACTACGCGAGCGAGTCGAGTCCCTTCGCGAACCGTCCCGCGTGGGACCGCTCCGCCTTGGCAAGCGTCTCGAACCAGTCGGCGATCTCCGAGAAGCCCTCTTCACGCGCGGCCTTCGCCATGCCCGGATACATGTCGGTGTACTCGTGCGTCTCGCCCTCGATCGATGCCTTCAGCATCTCCCCAACATCCGTGAACGGAAGGCCCGTCGCCGGATCGCCGACCTTCTTCAGGTAGTCGAGATGACCATGGGCGTGACCCGTCTCGCCCTCGGCGGTGTCGCGGAACAGCCCGGCGATATCCGGGTAGCCCTCGACATCCGCAGCCTTGGCGAAGTAGAGGTAACGGCGATTCGCCTGGGATTCGCCAGCGAACGCGGCGGCAAGGTTGGCAGCGGTCTTGCTGCCCTTCAGTTTCGGCATGGATCGATCCTTCCGTAGGTACAGAGTAGCGCGTTGACGGTTCGGGTTACAGGGCTCGTCGATCGTTGTTTTCAGGCAACGGCGGCAGACCGAGGCGGTCACGCCGACATCGCGGACAATAGCCGAAGAACTCGACGTTCGTGCTGATGATCTCGCACCCGTCGAGTCCGTCGTCTGCGGACGGGTTCGTGTGCATCGAGACGTCGCGGAGCTGATCGCAGACAACGCATCGGAAATGAGCGTGGTCGCCCACGTCGCCGTCATATCGAGCGGACGAAGCCGCTCGATTGATTCGGCGCACGAGACCGACATCCACCAGAGAGTCGACGGCGTTGTACACGGTCGCCAGACTGATATGGGGAAACCGCTCGCGAACCGCGTCGTGCACCTGCTCGACCGTCGGATGCGACTTGGTCGAAATCAGGTACTCGTACACGGCAGTTCTTTGTCGCGTGACTCGATAGCCCGCTCGTCGCAGTCGCTCCTCGATCGGGCGTTCCATCACGCCATCCTCCTAGACTCACCTCACCAGTGCCCCATGGCTGCCTTCGATGGCTCCGCGACGTCCGGAGCATCGCCATCTATTCTACTACCCGAACTGGCATCTGTCAAGAATAGTTATCGATTATTACCAAAGTCGATAACAGATAACCCCTTGTTATGGGCTGGTGCGCGTTCGCGGCTGATATGGGAACATGGAGCCCAGCAGTGCCGATTGGAGGACCTGATGAAAGTGCTCGTCACTGGCGCGAGTGGGCGTCTCGGCGAATACGTCATCCGCGAGCTCGAACGGTCTCACGAGCTCGTTCTGACGTCGCGTCGACCGCCCTCGGACGAGTTCTCTCGACATCCGTGGGTCGAGGGAGACCTGAACGTCTATGCCGATTGCCAGCGCGCTGTCGAGAGGATTGACGCGATCCAGCACCTTGGAGCTCAGCCGTGGCCCGTGGATCACCCTGGCTCGCGAGCCCGAGCCGAAGAGCTCGGCATCCCCTTCGACGCGACGTTCCGAACGAACATGCTGGGAACCTACTACCTGATGCACGCTGCCGTGGCTGCCAACGTGAGAACGGTCGTGATGTGCGGCAGCAACTGCGCGCTGGGCCACGGGTTCCGCATCAGCGAGACGCCATTCCCGTTCGACTATCTTCCCGTCGATGAGGCGCATCCCACGTACCCGGAGGACTCCTACAGCTACTCGAAACGCGCCGGCGAAGACCTGCTGGCGAGCTACACGCGGGCGTACGGAATCCGAACCTACGTGACGCGCCCGGCGGGGATCTGCCCTCCGGAGCGACGGGCTCAGATGAAGACGAACGCCACGCCGGCGATCGGCTGGAACCCCTGGCTATGGTGCTGGGTCGGCAGCGAAGACGTCGCGTCAGCCCATCGGATGCTGATGGAAGCGGCAGAAGACATCCCGCCCCACGGCGTCTACTTCCTCAACGGCGACGACACGACCGCCTTGGAGCCGAGCCGTGAACTGGTCGAGCGGTTCTGCCCCGAGCTCACGGACAAGGCAGCGCATCTCGACGGGAACCAATCCTTCCTGAGTTATGCTCGACTCAAGCGCGAGGTCGGGTGGCAACATCGCACATCGTGGAGGAACGCGGAATGAGCGAACGTGTCCGGATCGGCGTCGTCGGCGCGGGCAGCATCTCGCTGCGAGGCATCCTTCCCCACCTGACCCAGGAGGACGTCCAGGATCGGTTGCAGGTCACTGCCCTGTGCGACCCGGTTCCCGGACGCGCCCAGGCAGCCGCCGAGAAGTTCGGCGTGCCCAAGGCGTTCGAGGACTACGAAGACCTGTTGAGGTCAGGAGAGGTAGACGCCGTATCCATCGCGTCGCCAATCGGCATCCACTACGAACAGGGCAAGCTCGCCATCGAACACGGCGTCCACGTTCACTTCAACAAGACGATGACGACGACCGTCGCCGAGGCGGACGACCTGATCGACAGCGCGGCGAAGAAGGGCGTCAAGCTCGTGTCCTCTCCCGGCGAGATGCTGCGACCCCTACACCGGCGAATCCGGCGCATGCTCCTCGACGGCGACCTGGGGAAACTCGTGTGGGCTGTCACCGGCGCGGCGTTCGGTCAATACCACGAGAGGGAGGGCGTTCGTCAGGGCGAGGACGTTCTCTCGAACATCAATCCGGCTTGGTACTACCGCAAGCCGGGCGGCGGGCCCCTCTACGACATGACCGTCTACGGCTTGCACGCCCTCACGGGCATCGTGGGGCCCGCCAAGGCGGTGACAGCGTTCTCCGGCGTGTGCATCCGAGAGCGCGAGTTCCGTGGCGAGATGCTTCCGTGCGACATGGACGACAACACGCTGATGGTGCTCGATTTCGGCGACGCGTTCTTCGGGTTCGTCTACGGCGTGGCGGCAGGGGGTATCTCCGGCTTCGGCAGACCGGTTCTCTTCGGCACGAAGGGCAGCGTAAACGGCGCGACGTTCAACGGGAACCCCATCGACTATCCAGAGCGAGTGCTGACGGAAGCCGGCGGGCAAGCCGATTTGCCCCATGTGGTGGGTCCGCATCGGTCGATCCAGGAAGCCCATGTCTACGAGGATATCATGCAGCTCGTGGACTGGGTTCGCGAAGGCATACCGACTGTGTCGAGCGCTGAGCACGCGCGTCACGTCGTCGAGATCTTCGACGGAGCGTACAGATCCGCGGAGACGGGTCGGGCTCAACCTCTGCGGACGACGTTCCCAACCATCGACTGAGCCACTCGGTGAGGCGACAAGAGGAGGCACGATGACACCGATCCAGAACGCTATGCCCGATCTCGACCGCGATCTCCGGTTCCGACCCGCTGCGGTGGAGACGCCCGAGCGGCTGACTCGCGAACAAGTGGACTGCTACAACGAGCGCGGGTACGTCTCTCCCATCGACGTCTTCTCCGAGTCTGAAGCACTTGCGAATCGGGCATACTTCGACGACCTCATGGGTCGAGCGTCGAAGGAGGGCTGGGGAAGCTACTCGATCAACGGCTGGCATCTGAACTGCGGCGGTATCTACGACCTCGTCGTCGCGCCGCGCATCCTGGATGCCGTTCAGGACCTGCTGGGCCCCGACCTCGTATGCTGGGGAACCCACTACTTCGCCAAGATGCCCGACGACGGCAAGCGCGTCAGTTGGCACCAGGATGCGTCCTACTGGCCCCTGACTCCGAGCCGAACCGTCACCGTGTGGCTGGCGATCGACGACGCTGACGAGGAAAACGGCGCGATGCAGGTGGTTCCGGGCTCCCATCGTCTCGGGCAGATCGCGTTCGAGGAGAGCGCACCGGAAGAGAACAACGTCCTCAACCAGACGGTTCACGATCCCTCGCGCTTCGGCGGCGAACCTGTCACGCTTTCGATGCGCGCCGGGCAGATGTCGCTCCATTCGGACCTGCTGCTCCACGGTTCCGCGCCGAACCGATCCACGAGGCGGCGATGCGGGCTGACCATGCGCTTCGTTCCGCCGGAGGTGAAGGCGTATCGAGGATGGAACGGGCGGTCGATCCTGTGTCGCGGCAACGATCCGTCGGGTCATTGGTATCGTGGCGCGAGACCCGACGGAGATACGATCCCTAAGCGCTAACGGTCTTCGGCTAGCTCGTGGGCGAACCTAAACGAGTTGACGGCGGCACGCTTCCTCGTCGAGCTCCAGCCCAAGCCCGGGGCCCGTGGGCACGACGAGCGCCCCGTCCTCGAATCGCAGCGGCTCCCTGAACAGCGAGTCGAGCGTCGCGTTTTGTCCGGTGAACTCCTGCGGGCGGCTCGCGTGCTGGATCGCTGCAATGCAATGCAGGTTGGCTGCTGTGCCGATGGTCGGCTGGGTCTGGTGGGGGACGAAATGCTTGTCGAATGTCTCCGCGAGCACGGCGATCTTCATCATTTCGGAGATGCCGGCGCACTTCACGACATCGGGCTGAAGGATGTCGACCTGCGCCTGTAGAATCAGGTCGCGGAACTGCCACCGCGTGTACTCATGTTCGCCGGCGGACACGGGGACATCGAGGGCGGCGCATAGTTGCGCGTAACCAGCGTAGTCGTACTGCGGGATCGGCTCCTCGTAGTGGAAAATGCCCAACTGCTCGAAGCGCCTGCCCTGGGCGATGGCGGTGGAAACCGAGTACCCGTTATTGGCATCGAAGCTCAATGGCACGTCGTCACCGAGGTGCTTCCGCACGGCGGCGAACATCGCGTAGTCCTTGGCAGGATCGATGTCCTGGTTGTCCGCCCGCCAGTCCATGCGGATCTTGAACGCCCGGAACCCGCGTTCCTGGAACGACGCGACGGCTCGAACCATGTCATCCGGCTGCATGTGAGCGCCGCCGCCGATGCTGGCATACATGCTGACGCGGTCGCGATACCTGCCGCCGAGCAGCTTCCAGACCGTCTGGTTCGTCGCCTTCCCCCGTATGTCCCAGAGCGCGATGTCGATCCCGGCGATCGCTTCGGGCTGCACGCCCATCACGCCCAGCTTGTAGGTGCGGAAGAACATCTTCCGCCATAGGCGGTCGATGTCCAGCGGGTCCTCGCCGACCAGAATCGGCTTGAGCGCGTGCTCGACGAAGTGCGTCAACACGGGGCTGTGCATCGGGCTGCACTCGCCGATCCCGTCGATCCCTTCGTCGGTCCGAACCACGACGAACGCTGAACCGCGCTTTAGGTGGTAGGTGACCACATCACGTATCTGCATACGTGCCCCATGGGTGGCGAGAACCGTTCCGGTCCCGCCGGATGCGATACCTCATGCGAACCTAGCGCGTCACCGCGTATGCCTTCTGGTCGGTGGCGAGGTCCATCACGATGGGCTGCCACGATTCGCGGCGGATCTGCCAGCTCGTTGCATTGCGTCGGAACACCAGCGTCTTGACGCCATGATCGCTGTAGGAGGGATCGCCCGCTCCTGCGCTGCGCCAGGAGCGGAAATGCTGTTCGAACCGAGCGACGGCGCCATCCGCTCGTTCGCCGTCTGGCGATACCTGCAAGTGAAGCGCTTCGACATCGACGCGGCTGTACCGGGTCAGCAGCGTGCGCACCCTCGAAGCGAGGCTCGGTAGGCTGAGCTGTTGTCGCGTGATGGTTCCGTCCGGCTGGACGGTCGACCGCTCGATGATGGCATCGCGCGCATAGGAAGCCAGGTACGTGTCAACGTCGCCGTTCTGCCACGCGGCACGCCACCGCTCGACCTGCTCGCGAATCTGGCTTTCCTGAGCGGATCCGACGGCGCTGGATCCAGTGACCGTCGCGCCGCCTCCTGGCATCGCCGCAGCCGTCGGCTGGAACGGAGCCAGCGGGGCCCACCGTTCCTGAGCGATCATCCAGCCTGAGTCGCCCATGACGAACCGGAATTGCTTCATCCCGCAATCCGCATAGGTCGGTTGCTCGCCCGTGCGCGCGGTCCACGCATGGAACTCCTGCACGAACTCGACGGTCACGGCATCGTCGTTGGTCATCGCTTCGACGACCCGGATGCGGTCGATGGCAACCCGAATCCGTCGATACCTCCCAAGCATGTATCCCATGTGATCCGACAGGTCTGACTTGCTTAGCACGTCCCACACGAGCCGGTCGGTTTCGCCGGGCTGACTCGGCGACTGCGCCTTCGAGTATCGTCGGATCTCCGCGTCTTCGGCGTACATGGCGAGGTAGTCGCGCAGACGCCGACGCTCCCAGGCGGTGCGCCACGACTCGATCCTCGCCGAAATCTCCGCCGTGCGTCCGTCCGTCGGCGCGGACGGACGTTCAGGCGCTGCGGCTGGCATCTTGGGTTCAGCCGCCTTGGGCTCGGCGTCGGTGACAGCAGGGACTGGCGACGTCGCCTCGACGACGGCTTGTGGTTCCGTGATCTCTCCGTCCGGCGTTGGTGCTGCTGCGGGAGGACTCTCGACCGCGACTTCGCTGACCGGTGGCACGACTTGCGGCTTGACGGGTTCCTCAGGCTCCTGACCTGGTACCTCAACGACCGGCTGAGGGAGCGGAGCCTGCTCCAGTACGAACTGGGCAGCTCTCTCCCGCGCCAGCAGCGCGAACAACTCGCGGGCTTGCGGGTACTGCTCGGGGGATACGGAGGGCTCGGCGATGGTCAAGTCGAGCGTGTATCTGACCCGATCTCCCTCGACGCGGTATTGCCGCGTGAGACGCGCGAAGTCGCTCTGGAAAGACACCGGCGGCGGCAGATGGGTTACGCGATAGCCGTCCGGGACACCGATGGACACTGACTGCGTCAGTTGGTTCGGAGCTCCCAGTTCGAGTGGTTGACTTCGCGTATCGCTCGCCCCCAGCGCCGCGTACTCCTCCAGACCCGCCGACGGGATGGGCACGATCCAGGCGCTCTCCGACCGCAAGCCGTACGCGTCGGCTGTGAAGTCAACGGCGACGCTTACCGGTCGCTCGAGGTCCATGATCGGCGCGATGACGACATCACCGACGCGCAAGCTGGGGTACGCGGACGACAGCGATGCTTCGACGAACTGCCGGTACTGCGACGGGGCAATCGGCTGGTAGATGGCGCGCACATCGGTTCCGTGTGTGCCGGTTGCGACGAGCGTCTCGTGTCCGGTCAACCGACCGTCTGGCTCCAAGTCGATGCTGACGGTCCAGTCGTAGCGGTTGTCGTCTGCCAAGGCAGTTGGCGTCATCGCCCATTCTGCCTCGCCCTGCTTCAGAACGAGGGCGGTTCGGGACTGGTTCCGCGCTGACAACTCGCCGAACCGAACGAGGTCGTTGGACGGGTCGAACCAGACGTAGGTCCCATCGCCGTCCGGGATCGCGACGATCATGTGGCTGAACGACGCCAGGGTCGGGAGGCTGACATCGACATCTTCGCCGGGGCCCGGCGCGATCAGCGCTGGATAGGCTTCGACGCCGATGGATCGCAGCATGGCGATCAGGAGCGCGACCTTGTCCTTGCAGTCGCCGTACCGATGTCGCAGCACCTCGGGCGCCGGATGGGGTTGGTACGCTCCCTTCCCAAGTTGGATTCCGACGTACCTCAGTTCCTGCGCCACGAAGTAGGCGATTGCCCGCACGCGCTCCTCTTGGCTTCTCGCGTTGCCGATCACCCGAGCGACTGCCTCGGACACAGCGCCGTCGCTCACGACTCGGTCCGACAGCAGTCCGTTGTACCAGTCGGTCAGCACTTGCCATGAGGACACGGAAGAGAACGCCAGTCGAGGAAGGAGCCCGTCCATCGGCGGCGCGTTCGGTTCCGAGTCGAACGCCTCGCTAGGACCGTGCGACCAGACATACGTCGCGGTCGGGAAGGGCCCGTCGACTGACGACTCCTGAGCCATCGACACATTCGCGCCGTCGCCGTAGAGCTTGTGCGCGAAGGCGACGTCCTTCGGAACCCGAAGGGCGTATTCGCTTCTCAGCGTCGGGTACTTGGACTGGAACGCCATCCCTCCCCAGAACCATATGTTGCCGGTGTCCCCACTTCCGTAGGCGTCTTCGACGGTGACCTGGTATTCGACGATCGCGCCCTCGACCAGAGCCGGGAACGAGACGACTTTCCACAGGACGTCGGAGTAGAGATTGAAGGTGAGCGACTCCGGCGGCGTCACGTCGTGGAAGCCGTCTTCCGCGACCTCAACGATCTCGCCGGTCGGCAAAATAGTGCGCGCGATGTTGACCCCGATGTTCTGCGAGACCGCGTTGAATGGGATCGCGATTTCGCCATAGTCGGCGAACGCTCGGCGTCCAAGGAGCTTGACGAGCTGATGTGTGGTGAATCGCGAGCGACCGTCGGGAAGGATCTCGTGCTCGGATCGGTTCAGCAGGATCACGGCGTCCTCGCCGGCGAACCTGTCAGCCTCGGCGGCGGCGTCGATCACCGGTTGGATGTCATCTGAGAGGATGGAGACAGCAGGAACCGGCTCGACATCCTCGGTATGCGTCGTCTGTTGGGACAGCCGCCTCTCCGCAGCTTGAGCCCGAGCGAGAAGGTCCGTGTTCGAGGTGTCGAACGCGAAGGCGCGTTCGTAGGCGTCCTTCGCCTGCTCCCATTCCTCGGCGCGCTCGAACATCGCCGCTTGGGCTTCGATGGGCCTGGGGTCTCCCACCATGCGGAGCTCTGCTCGCGCGAAGGCGGCAATCGCGTTGTCCAGATCATCGAGATCGCGATACGACATGCCGAGGTAGTAGGCGAGGTTCTGCGTCTCGGGCCGTGTTCCTTCGGGATCAAGAGCGTCGGCTTGTGCCAAGAGCTCGATTGCCTTCTCGGGGTCCCCGAGTTGTTGGTGGCAAACCCCCGATAAGGTCAGGGCATAGAGATCGCCTGGCTTGGTCTGCAGCGCCAGCTCGAGATGCCTGCGTGCGGAGTCGTATTGCTCGCCCTGGATATCCAGATACGCCACATAGCTTCTGGCGGAGGCTGATTCGGCGTACTGGAGACCCTCCATGAACCGGCGGCGTGCTCGCGCGGGGTCCCCGAGCACGTCGTGGAGCTCTCCGAGCTTGAAGAGCACGTCTGCGTTGCGTGGTTGCTGCGACAACGATGCTTCAAACAGAGACACAGCACGACGGTAGCTTCCCGCGAGCAACGCGGCGTTGGCTTGAGCGATCAGCGAACCCCAGGGAGCATCTTCCGACACGCTTTCCGTGGCGGGAGCAATCGGCGCGGTCGTGGTCGCGCAACCGCTGAGGAGCAGAGCAGCAAGCAACGCCCCCGCCGCGACAGCGTAGAGAACGCCGGGCTTGGTGTTGATCGTCCTGGACATGTCCTGCGGGATCGCCATGGCTCCCTCCCTACGGCGCATGGTGCCTTCGTCGGCCTCTGCCTGCCCGCGCCGTGGCGCGATGCGGGTTGTCGGGCTCAGCGTATTCTAGTGCGCCGACTGGAACTTCACAAGGCACGACCGATGGCAAGCCCCAGCCCTCACATGGATGAACGTGACCGAGAGCGCAACGGTTCTGGCAATATGGCGTCACGGTTGATCGCCTGCCTTTCCCTTGTCCGTGCCATGGCCGAGTGGTAGGATGCGCCTCCAGACGTGCGCCATGGACCAGCGCCAGGACAGTCGCCGTGATGCCCATCGCCGACAGGCTGTCGGATCTGCAGTCGAAGGTTGCCGACGCAGCGTCGAGGTCGGGCCGGCGCGCCGACGATGTTCTCATCGTCGCCGTGTCGAAGATGGTTCCCTGCGAGTCCATCGCGCACGCCATCGCAGCGGGGATTCAGCACGTCGGCGAGAACAAGGTCCAGGAGGCAGACCCCAAGATCGGAGTGCTGGGCCGACAGGTCACCTGGCATATGGTCGGGCACCTTCAGACGAACAAGGTCAAGCGAGCCGTCGAGCTGTTCGACTGGATCCAGTCCGTCGACAGTGTTCGTCTGCTGGACCGAATCAACCGCCAGGCAGAGGCGCTCGAAATGACGCCTCGCGTCCTCTTGCAGGTGAACACATCCGGGGAGCCCTCCAAGTTCGGCGCGTCGCCGGGCGACCTCGAGACGCTCGTCCATTTCGCATCCGAATGCCGTCATGTGGGTGTCGAAGGGCTGATGACGATCGGGCCGTTGACGCACGACGAGGCGGCGGTCCGTAAGTCATTCCAACGCCTGCGCACCCTGGCAGAGACGGCGCGCTCGTGGAAGCTGCCACGCGTGTCGTTCGCGCACCTTTCTATGGGCATGAGCGGCGACTACGTAACCGCCATCGAGGAAGGCGCGACGATCATTCGGATCGGCTCAGCCATCTTCGGTCCTCGTCCCCGCGCTACAACGGCGGCGGAGCCCACATGAACCCTCGCGTGATGCAGATCGCCCTGGTCGGCGCGGGGATGTTCGGTGCGGACGTGCATCTGCGCACTTACGCGGACCTGGAACGGTGCGGTATCGCGCCGTACTTGGGCAGGATCGGAATGGACGATCTCGCCCGCGAATTCTCAGACGTGCGATGGGAGCTCGTGGCAGTGGCGACTCGGTCGCCAGACAGCGCGTCCCGTGCCGCCCAGACGTATGCCGCCTGGACAGGCAAGACGCCCCGCGCCTACTACGGCGATGCGCCCTGGGAGGATGTGCTCTCGGACTTCTCCGACCTGCGCGTGCTCTCCGTTGCGACGCCAGACGATCTGCACGCCGCACCGGTTCTGGCTGCGCTTCGGCGGGGGGTTCACGCGGTCGTCGAGAAACCGATGACGCTGACTCTTGCCGAGGCGGATGCCATTCTGGAGGCAGAGCGCCAGTCCGGTTGCCTCGTCGGTCTCGACATGCACAAGCGCTACGACCCCGACCATCTGCACATCTTCACGGAGCTCCTGCCCCGACTCGGGGCTCCATTGTACGGTCGCGCTGTGCTCGAGGAGCCGCTCGAAGTCTCGACGAGCACGTTCAAGTGGGCGACCAGAAGCGATCCCTTCAGCTACGTCGGTGTCCACTGGACGGATCTCTTCATTCACTACCTCAAGACCAAGCCTGCCTCGCTGCACGCCATCGGTCAGAAGCGCCGACTCGCCGACGACTTCGGTATCGACGCCTACGACGCAGTCCAGGTGAGCGTCGTCTTCGACAACGGGCTCCACGTCCAGTTCAACAATCACTGGATCAACCCCAGCGACTTCGAGGGTCCGGTGAACCAGGAGTGCGAGATCGTCGCCGCTCGCGGGAAGATCGAATCGGACAGCCAGTACCGCGGATTGCGCTACACCATCGCAGGCGGCGGCTCTCGCACCACGAACACGCATTTCACTCGTCTCGTCTCGCGTCCGGACGGCTCCAAGTCGATGGTCGGCTACGGCAAGGACAGCCTGGTCGCCTGCCTGCTGGCGATGCTCCGACGCGACGCCGGCTCCGAGCGCATCGAGACGCTTCGTGGAACGTACCCGAATGCCCACGAAGGTCGGCTGTCTGTCGCGATCATCGAGGCGGCGAAGCGGGTTCGGGACATGAACGCGCACTACCTGACCGATGGGCGCGGCACGCCGGTCACGGCGACGTTCGGCAAGCACGGTGTCGAGGTGGGCGATCCCATCGGCGCGAACCACGTCATCTACTCGCGACCCGTGTAGGGGAACCCATGCCCTCAAGGACTACGGCGATCCAGCACGCGGAGGAGCCTCGTGCGAACGCGCTCCGCTGCGAGCTCGAGCAGTACGTCGGGTCTGCCCACAAGACGTTCACGCCCACGCAGGCGGTCATTGCGCGCGCGGAAGGTTGCTGGCTCGAGACGCTTGACGACAACCGGCTCCTGGATTTCACGTCGGGAGTCCTGGTCGCCAATCTCGGACACAACCATCCGCGATTCGAGTCGGCATACGCTCGCTATGCGGCTGGGACGCCCCGCAACTGCTACAACGCGATCACGCCCCTGGAACCCAAGGCTGCCGGAAGGCTCGTCTCCAGTCTCAACTGCCCGCGCCTGACCAAGGTGCTCTGGGCGGACTCGGGCTCGGCGGGGATCATCAAAGCCATCTGGGCGGCTCAACACGCGCGACCCGACAAGCGCATTCTCGTCGCCACGCGATTCGGGTTCCACGGCAAGAAGGGCTTGGCAGGCGACGTCACCGGCAGCTCGAGCCCGAACCCGGATGTCCGCTTCATCTCGTTCCCGATGGAGGAGGTGCGCGATGTGTCGCTGGTGGAGGCAGCGGAGGCACAGCAGGCGACATTGCAACCGAAGTATGAAGCGGAGCTCGAGGCTCTCGCCCGTCAGGAACGAGGCAATCTCCTGCTGCTGATCACGGAGCCGTACCTGGGCGCTGCGGGCTCGTATCACCCGCCGAAGTGGTACATGAGGCTACTCCGCGACTGGTGCACGCAACACGACGTGATCCTTGTGTTCGACGAGGTTCAATCCTGCCACGGCAGGACCGGCGAACTATTCGCCTTTCAGAAGCACGGGATCGAGCCCGATCTGGTGGTGCTCGGCAAGGGGCTTGGGAACGGGGAGCCCATCGCGGCTGCGGTAGGAAGCCCTGAGCTGATCGACTCGCTGCACTACGGCGAAGCGTCCGATACGTACAGCGGAAACCCACGAGCCTGCGCCGCCATCCTGGCTGTACTCGACGTGTTCGAGTCCGAGCCGATCGTCGCGAATTGCCGCGAGATGTCGACCAGGATGCGCGACGGGTTGAGTTGGCTCCGAGACCGGTTCCCATTCGTGGCAGCGATTCGAGGCGAAGGTCTCGTCTGGGGCATCGAAGCGGGGCCCGTAGGCGCTCTCGCTGCGGAAGAGGTCGCGAACCGCATGGTGGTCGAATGCTACCGATCGGGCCTCCATCTGCTGGGTCCGCTCGCCGGAAAGGTCCTCCGAGTGTCCCCTCCATTGGTGATCACTGCATCCGAGCTCCAATCCGGCATCGAGCGAATGTACGCCGCGTTCGAGCGCGTCGCTGCCGCCGGCTAGCGTCCCGATGCGCACTGCCAGTCGCGTTCCATTCCACTTCCCTTGGGATCAGTGCGGGCTCAGGCTATGCATTGGTGGGTTGCGTCCTGTGCATTCGACTGGGTGAGGACGCCCAGCCGCGACAGCCATGCGCGAGCACCGAACTGGAGTTGATGTCATGCCCAAATCCACGCATCGTGTCGGGGTGTTGTTGACTACGTGCGCCGTCGCCCTGTTGACCGCCCGGATGGCAACAGGGGCGGAGCTCCGCATTGACGACTCGAAGACGTTCAACATCGGTCTGCGCGTTCAGACCCGCGCCTTGTGGTTGGAAGTCGACACGGTGAAAGGCGGCGATCCCGACAACGCCCGCATCGATTTCGAGGTGCGGCGAGCCTACCTGCTGATGAACGGCAACATCGACAAGCGCTACGAGTATGCCGCGACGCTTGCCGCCGATGGCGCAGGACGCGCTGGCGTGAGCTCGCCGGACATCGGCCTCGGATCGGGCCTCGCCGTCCGCGACGCATGGGTTGGGATCCAACTCGCGCCGGAGGCGAAGCTCCTCGTCGGCCGCATGCTGGTTCCGTTCTTCCGTCAAGTCGGCACTGCCTCCACGGGCTCCCTGCATAGCATGGACCTGCCCACGTTCCAACTCGGCGGCATCCAGCCGGGACGTCGAGTGGCGCGAGACGATGGCGCCATGCTGATGGGCAACATCAACGGCGGACAGGTGCAATACAGGATCGCCGTCATGGACGCAGGTGACCGGGTTCCCAAGAGCAGCCTTCGGATCGCCGGACGGGTAACGCTCGATCTGATCGACAAGGACCCTGGGTTCTACCGTTCCATGGCGACGATTGACGGCAAGCGCGTGCTATCGCTCGGCGTCGCGGCGGATCGCCTGCCGGACTTCGAGCCGGGCGTCGACCATTTCGGGATCGTCGGCGATGCCTACTGCGCGATGCCGGTCGGCAATTCGACAATCGTCATCGGCGAGGTAGACTTCGCGTCAATCGATCAGGACGACACGCGCTATACCGGCACGTACCTGCTCGGGATCGGCAGTCTCTACCTCCGCAAGGCGGCTCCCGTGGTTGGGAACCTCCACCCGTTTGTGCGTTTCGAGAAGTTCACGCTGGCAGACGACGTGAAGACCCCCACCAATGATGACACGGAGATCGGCGTAGGGATCAACGTCTACCCGGGCAGCAAGGGGCAGACCTGCAAGGCGACCGCCGAGTTCGTCAGAACGACGCCCGCCGTCGGCGATGCGCGTTCGAGCGCGCTGGTTCAGCTACAGCTCTCCTACTAGCTGACCGGTTCCGCACCTGCCTGAGGCCGTCTGCGGCATGCTCGGCGAGGTTCGGGCATGCCGCAGTACGCGGACGCGGCGACTAGAACTGCTGTCCGGTTCCGATGCTCCATGCCCATCCTTCGTCGGAGGCATCGAATCGGTAGACCCCATCGACGCGGACGATGGGAGACTCCGCGAACCTCAGGAACGCGAACCGCACTCCGACTCCTGCCGACCGCTTCGGATCATCGAGTCGCAGTCCGCGGCTCCATATGTACCCATGGTCATAGAAGGCGACCGTCTGTACGAGCACGCCCAACCACGTCAGCAGCGTCCTGCGGGCTTCCAGATTGGCGACAGCCCGGCGTGTACCGCCGAACGTGTCGCGTCCGTAGCCTCGCACGCCCCGCAGGTCGTCCAGGACGAGAGAGAAGTCGTCTGTGGTTCGGCTGCCCAAAGTCGCCTCCAAACGGGCAACGACCGCGTGGGACGCTTGCCGACGCAGGAACACCCGCGATTGAGCTCGGACGATGGTGTTCTCGTGACCCGTCGGCGTGCCGAAGTCGCCAGCGACGACATAGGACGACGACACCGACGCATCTCCATCCCACAGGAGACCGGAGGGTTGGCGATAGGCGAACGCCCCCCTCAAAGCCGGTCTCAACTCGTCGCGGATGTTGGCAGCGACGCGGGCTCCGCCGCCGAGCGATGCCGTGACGGCGGTACCGATGCCGATGTCCTCGATTCTGCCCAGCCGGTTCACGTTGCGCTCCTGGACGTACTCCACTCGACGCCATGTCGCGTCGATCCCAGCCAGGTATTCCGAATGCAGGGGCACGGAGCTCGGTGAGAACCGCAGCCGGTCTTCGCCTCGCGCAGACGCCCATACCGTTGAGCCCTTGACCGTCGGTACGGCCGAGAACCGTAGCACGTGGTCCGTATCGCGGTGGTACGCCCAGAACGACAATCGGAGCTGATTCTGAGGCGCGCCAACGGATCGAGTGGCTTCAGCGTACTGAGCCTTGAAGTGACGCTCCCATTCCCGCACGAGCACTTCGCCTTCCCGCACGCGGTCGAAGACGGCGCTCTCGACGGCGCGGAAGTCGAAGCCCCATCGTGTGCGAAGCGAGTAGAAGGGATGCGAGAGCCGGAGTTCCCACGACTCGCGGTCGGTTCGCGTCAGTTGCGCATAGCGCGCCTCCATCTGCCACCGAGACTGGAACGCGTTCGGATCGACCATCGCCAGGCTGATACGCCCGCGACCGCCTGACGTGACGCTACCGTCCGACACGACGCCTGTCGTGTCCCATCGGTAGCCGGCTACCCACGCCTGTCCGGACCCAAACACGTTCGAGTCCGCCACCGTTGCCTGAAAGCCGATATCGCCGTCGAGCAGGTCCGAGAGGCTGGAGTCGTTCGCGTCGACCACACGGAAGCGCGGCACGAACGACCAGAGATCGTCAACCCAGACCTCGATGGTCACTGCGTTTGTGTTGGGATCCGCCGATGCGGCGATGTGCACGTCGCCGAGGTAGGAACGAGAGCGCAAGATGCGTTCGCTCTCCACGGCGTCTTCGGCGTGGTAGATCATGCCCTGCTGAAGCATCAACTGCCGCCGAATGACGTCTTCGCGCGTCTTTCGCAAGCCATGGATCACAATGGAACCGATCCTGCCCTCGTCCACGGTCACGCCCACGTAGTATCCATCGTCGAGGACACGCGGCACGAGCTCCATGACGCGGGCAAACGCATAGCCGGCGTCATAGTAGATACCCATCAGCCGGCCGAGCTCGGTGCGCAGTTCATCTTCGCTGTAGGGAACGCCCTCGAGGCGCGACAGACCCTCGCGTATCTCAGCGCGGAACAGCGCGTTGCCTGACACGGTCACTCGGCGAAGGATGCTCCGGTCGCGGCTCTGGGCGTCGGCATCGCCGACCGCGATGGCGAGTTGCGCCAGCATGAGCGCGATAGTCACGAGGATGAGCCGCGATGAACCCTGGCGGTCGACCGTCTGGGCTGGACGCACGGGCGTACTCCGCTATGCCCCGCGGGCTGGCGCCGGCGAACTCGGCAGGTTGTCTTTGCGCGACTCGATCCGGTGGGACACCAGGGACTCGATGAGCAGGAGAGCCAGTGCCGCGAAGATCAGAGGACGCCACAGCTCGCGCCCGGATCGCCGCTCGCGCAGGATTGCCGACACGTCCGGGTCAACGCCATCCGTCGTGGCGTCGAGCCAGGTGGCGCCCCCGCGCAACGCGGCGGCGACCATCTCGCGAGATGCGGGACTGAGGTCCGACTCGTCGGCTGGGAAGGCGACCGTGAACCATTCGGCAAACGCGGACGCCTTGCCGCCGGAACCGGGTCCCAACCGATACATCCCCGGGTCGCCCGTGTCGGCAAAGGATATCGACGCCCCATCCTCCGAACGGGGAATCGTCCGGGTGTCTCCGCGAGGCGTGGTCACCGCGACTGTGACGGGGTCCGTCGCGCCCATTTGCCTTGTGTAGACATCGCCGACTTCGAGGGACGACTTCGGGCGCGAGAGGTCGCGAGTGCCGTGGAATACAAGCTGCTGGACAAGCGGCACAAAGAACGGCGTAACCGGAAGATTGGACCATTCGCGACCCGTCGCCGGCGTGTTGACGGCGATCACGCGTCCAGACCCGAACTGAGAGGCTACGATGGCTGGGTTCCCATCGGCGAACGACGCGAGCACATCGGAACCGTCGCGCGCGCCTAGGCGATGCGCTGCCTGAAAGTCAGGCGATGTGCGGCGGAGCCATGACTGTGGCTCGAACACGGCAAGCGGGTGCGCCGCCGATGTCAGACCCGTTCCCTGAGGCGAAGCGCCCAGGCTCAGCTTGGTGGGAGGCGTGTAACGCGTGATGCCTTCGGACTCCACCGGCATCCACGGAGCCGCTCCAACGGCAGCAGGAGAGGCGGAGGGGCCCAAATAGACGATGCACGTGCCGCCAGCCATGAGATAGCTTCGGATGCGATCGACGTCACGCGAGTCCGACAGCGTTGGGTCGACCAAGACCACGGCGTCGCGAGCCGATAGGTCGAGCTGCGCGAAGGCGGAGGATGGAGCCGTCGATGGACGAATGGCAGCCCCACCTTCGACGCTTTGCAGGCGTTCAGGGTCCAGCGCCAAAGCCATGTAGAGCTCGCCGGAGCCGGTGACCAACACGTCGAGATCGCCTTGGACGGAGGCGGTTGCCGACCGTGTATCGTCGGAGGACAGCCGGTCCTCAGCCAGACGCGCGACGATCCGATGGGTTCCCGCAGCATCGAACGTGTGAGAAACGTGTTCCACGATCTCCGATCTCGGGGGCAGCCGCACGACCCTGGATGCTCTCACCTCGTCGTCCACGAGTAGTTCGAGCGTTCGGTCGCTGAAGGCGGCGTCTCCCCAGTTGCGTACCTTCACGGCGATCTTGGAGGGCAGATTGACCACGGGCTGCGGGGCGCTCAACTCAACCGAGACGATGCTCGCGTTCGCGGTCTCAGCGTCGCCGACATGAACCAGGTACGTCTTCACGTCCTGGGTATCCAACGCGAGCGAATCCCAGCCGGTTTGCGCGAAGTCACTGACGATGTAGAGCTCGCGGTGCCGGAGCGACGACCGATCGAGTAGCGACAATGCCAGTTCGATGGACGCCTCGGGTCGAGTGGATCGAGCGGTGACTTCGGTAGAACGAATCGCCTGCCTCACGTCCGCGAGCTCGGTCGTCGGGGGCTCGAACAAAGAATCCGCCGAATCCGACATCAGGATCAGCGCGACTTCATCGCCCGTTTCCAGGGATCGGACGATGTCGTCCGCTCGCTGCCTCGCGAGCTCCATCCGTACGCCAGTAGCTCCCTGGTAGGACATGCTGCCCGAGACGTCGAGCACGATGGCGACCGCCGCAGGATCGCGAGTCGTAGCGAGCCAGCCGCCGGCGTGCAGGATCGGTCTGGCGAGCGCCAAAGCCGCGAGGACTAGGACTAGTGCCCGCAACGCCAATAGGAGCCACTGCTCGAGCTGTAGTCGGCGAACCGTCTTTCGGTGGGCTTCGAGCAGGAAGCGAAGCGTGCTGAACTCGACGGTAGCCGCCTGCCGACGGCTCCAGAGATGGATGAGCAGCGGTACGGCAGCCGTCAACGCGCCGAACAACAGAAACGGATTCAGGAAGCCCATGCACTCACGAGCTGTCGGATCTCAGGAAGGAACGGCGGGACCAATCAGAGCTCGTCTCGACGGAGCCACGAGACGATATCCTCGGCATCGCCACGTCCGCCACTGACGCCATCGGAGCCGTATGACAGCAGATCATACGTGAACGTGCCGTGGATTCCGGGACGGCGGTAGGCGTACGGGTTGCCCCACGGGTCGGCAACCACCGGCGTGTCGATGTAGGGTCCTTTCCAGTTCGGCGGCACGGGTGCGCCGACGGGCGATTCCCATAGCGCCGCGATGCCCTGATCCGTGGAAGGATAGTCCCCATTGTCCTTGGCATAGCGGTCCAGCGCGAACATCAGGTGTTCGAGCTCTTCGATGGCCTGCTGGCGCTTGCCGTGCTCGGTCTGCTGGAAGAAGCGAGCTGTCGCGACCCCGCCTCCCACCAGCAGGACGATGATGCCGATCCAGTAGACTCGTTTCACATGAACACCCTCACGCCCATCCTCAGCGTCAACCCATCGTAACAGCACCAGGTGACGGGCGCAATGGGAGCGCGCGCCGGCGCGCTCTCGCCCACCTCGCGCGGCTATCTGCCTGCGATGAAGCTCTCTACCATATCCAAGGCTTCGGCGTCCGTGTACTGGATCGGCGGCGACTTCATGAAGTACGCCGATGGACCGATCAGCGCGCCGACCACACCGCGATCACGCGCTAGCTGCGCACAGCGGATCGCGTCGATGGCGACGCCCGCCGAGTTGGGGGAATCCCACACCTCCAGCTTGAGCTCGATGTTCACGGGCACGTCGCCGAACTCCCTGCCCTCGATGCGCAGGTAGCACCACTTGCGGTCTTGGAGCCACGGCACGTAGTCGCTGGGCCCAATGTGGATGTTCTCGGGTTCGATCTTGTAGTCGAGCTGGGACACCACGGCGTCCGTCTTGCTGATCCTCTTGGACTCGAGCCGCTCGTGTTCGAGCATGTTCATGAAGTCCATGTTGCCGCCGACATTGAGCTGCGACATGCGCTCGACCTTGACGCCTCGGTCGTTCATCAGGCGCGCGAGAACCCGATGAACAATCGTTGCGCCGACCTGAGCCTTGATATCGTCGCCGACGATGGGCAGACCACGGTCCGCGAACCGTTGGCTCCATCGCGCGTCCTTGGCGATGAACACCGGCATGCAGTTCACGACAGCCACACCGGCTTCGAGCGCCTGCTCCATGTACCAACGCACGGCGCGCTCGCTGCCGACCGGCAGATAGTTGACGAGCACCTGGGTTCCGCTCTCGGCGAGTACGTCCGCAGCGCGCACGGGAACCGACTCCGATTCCCGAATCGTCTGCTTGTAGTACTTGCCCAAGCCGTCGAACGTCTCGCCCCGCTGAACCATCACGCCGGTCTGCGGGATGTCGGAGAACTTGATCGTATTGTTGATGGGAGCCACGAGGGCGTCGCTCAGGTCCTTGCCGACCTTCGTATCGTCGACGTCAAACGCCGCGACGACCTCGACATCCGAGATGTGGTAGCCGCCCAAGCGTACGTGCATCAGCCCCGGCACGAACTCGCCATCGCGCGCATCGCGGTAGTAGTGCAGCCCCTGAACCAGGGACGAAGCGCAGTTCCCAACGCCGGCAATCGCGATCTTCAACTTCGGCATTGCGGGCTCCTCTGAATCCATTCGGTTGGTGGAGACCTATTCTGAGTTTGCGGCGACCGTGAAGCCGCCGATGAGAGTCACCGTCGCACCATACGTCAGTAGCTTTGCCTGCGGCCCGCGCAGACCATCCGGCGTCGCGTGCTCGCCGTGTCGAGACCATGCCTCGTTATTGCTGTCGATGTCGCGCCACAGCGATATCCACGCGTAGTCGACCCGCGCCTTGGCGACGCCTGGCAGGCTGCCGCGATACCCTCGAAGCAACTGGACATCGAGACAGCCATCGAGCTCGAGTGTTGCCGGTATGAACTCGTCGCACATGAAGCGCTCGAACTCCAGGCTGTCCACCTCGGGCTTCAGAACGATGGTGTGGATTGCTCGAAACGGAGCCATGCTCTGACCTCTCGATGCCTTCTGCCGCTGCCCAACGATCAGTTCGACTGGAGACCGTACGCCCATCGAGTCTCTCCGGTCGACTGGACGATTCGGACCGGCATCCCTGGTCTTGCCCAGCGAGTGAGCTCAGACCAATCCTCGTCGGCGATCATGACGCGTCCAGAAGTCGACGCGGTTCGCAGCGTATCGAGCGCTGCGCCCGGAGCGATGCCGAAGCCGCGCAGGTTCAACTCGATCAGAGCGGGCCCGGGTCCATCGGCGCTCAGGACACGGACAGCTCGCACCGAGAACGACCCGGCTGGCGTCGGCGTTGCCGGCGCGCCCACCGCTGCTGGATAGTACCGTACAACCGCGCCGCGACGCATGAGCCGGATGCATCTGCCCGACACATCCACTTCGAGCGAGAGGTCCTTGGGTGGTAGGCGCAACACGTCTCCGACATCCAGTCGGTTGGGGTCTTCGAGCCACGGGTTGTGCGCTACGACGTCCGCGATTGCCAAGCCGGCTCTCGATGCGATCAGCGCCACGCTGTCGCCCGAGACCACCGTACGCTGCGCTCCGCCTTCGGTCTGCAATGCGAGCAGGTCGATGGCACCCAACGTACGCGCCGCCACGCTTACCAACTGTGTGTCGGAGGCGTTTCTCAGCGCTGTCCGGTATCGATCGCGCGCCGTGTCCATGTCGCTTCGTGCCTGTGCGACTCGCCCCACTCCGAGAGACGCCCACGCCACCCAAGGCGATTGCGGGGCGTGCCGCGTGGCGTCCGCGTACTGGTTCAGTGCTGCATCGAGGTCGCCGGCTTCGAAGGCGCAGTCGCCCAGTCGTACGCACGCCTCAGCGGATCGTTCCGGGTCAGACCCGACCAAGACGCGCAGCCACGCATCTCGAGCCGTCGCGCAGCCTTCGAGCTCCTGCGACAGTCGCGCGTAGTGGTAGTGTGCGTCCTCGATGTGTCGTCCGTCCGAGTGTGCGGAGATGTAGTCCGCGACCGTCGCGAGGCGTCCTTCTGATTCGGACTCGATGGCCGCCACAGCCCGCGCCCAGTGTTCATCGTCGCGCCGAATGCCGCACTGGCGTATCCCGATTCCGAGGCACAACGCGACGACCACGGCGAAGCCGCTCTGCCACGCCAGCGTTCGCCTGTGTCGGCGTTGTTCGATGGGCAGCCTCGACCGACGCAACGTCGGCTTGCCGAGAGACTGCTTCCAGTCCCTGGGCAACTGACCGTGTGATCGTGGCGCATTCCGACGGCGTCGCTGCATCGGTGGTCCCTACGGTGGGAGGGCATCGGCATGGAACACCGGTCGTCCGCAGACCGCGGCAGGACGGATGCGGATGTTATATACCCGCGATCACCCACCGTCAATATGCGGCAGTCGACGCCGCCGAATGCGGATGTGGGCTCAGGAGGCGGAGCCCGACAGGGAACGCAGGAGCGTCAAGAACTCGACGAAATCCGCTGGCGCGGGTGCATGGAATGTCATACTGACCAGAGTACTCGGGTGAACCAGTGTCAACTCGCGCGCGTGGAGCATCTGGCGATCTGTCCGATGGAGGGCTGGAGCCAGCAACGGATGCGCCTCAAAGTCTGCGCCGGTTCTACCGCCGTAGGTCGGATCGCCAACGACGGGGAACCCGAAATGGCTCAGATGGACGCGTATCTGATGGGTTCGCCCGGTCTCGAGACTCACCGATAGCAGGGAATAGCCGCGGTCCGAGCCGACATGGGCGAACGCCTCCGCGACGGTGAATCGCGTTACCGCGTCGCGGGTGCTCACACCGCCGACAGCCATTCGCTTGCCGTCGCGAACGCTTCTGCCCAGCGGTGCGTCGATGACCCCCGATGGCGGCGGTACGCCGCGCACGATCGCGGAGTAGGTTCGCCGGGCGGTGTGCCTGCGGAACTGCTCCTGGAGGGACCGAAGCGAAGCCTCGTCCTTGGCGACGACGAGCACTCCGGAAGTGTCCTTGTCCAGTCGATGGGCGATTCCGGGTCGGATCGAGTCGCCGATGGTACCGAGGTCTGGGCAATGCGCCAGCAGGCGATGGACCAGCGTTCCAGTGCGCGCTCCCGGCGCAGGATGGACAACGACCCCTGGCGGCTTGTTGAGGACGATGATGCTTTCGTCCTCATGCAGGATGCCGAGGGGAAGGGGTTCGGGAGATAGATGGGATGGGCGCGGCTCCGGCAGCCGCAGACCGATCACATCGCCGGATCGCAGGCGTAGGCTGGATTTCGCTGGGCGTTCGTTGACCTGGACGTGCGAATCGCCGATGAGCTGCTGAAGGCGAGACCGGGACAGATGGGGCACATGCGCTGCGAGGTAGACGTCGAGGCGCGACCCATCGTCGCCGTCGGCGACGACGAACCGGTCCGGGAGGGCGGAGGCGGGATCCGCCGAATCTCCCGGACCGTGTTCCCACTCGTTCACTTTCGGAGCGGGCTCCAGCTTTCGCTGATGATCTGCCACGTGCCGCCATTCTGCACGAACACCAGCGTCTTGATGCCCCGGTCGGAGTACCTCGGTCGGAGGTCTCGGGGACGTGACCACGCCGAGAACTCCTGCTCGAACGTGGCGATCATCCGGTTTGAGTCGGACGCGACGCGGAAGTCGCGGACGATGACTTCCATGCGCGCGTACTGTCGAATGAGCTGAGCCATGCGAGTCCTGAGTTGGCCAGTCGTCAGACGTCGCTCCGCCAACTTGCCTCCGTTGGCGACATTGATACGGAGAATCTGGGCGTTCGCATGGTACTTGCGCATGTACCCGTTCAGGTCCGCCTGCTGCCACGACTGCCGCCATGCATCGACCGCCATGGCGACCTCGCCCTCCATGTCGCGGGCTGGCTTCGCCTCAGCGGTTGACTTGGCGGCGCTGACTGCCTCTCGGACCCGCGCCAACTCCGCGTCGAAGTTGTTGAACCGTTGCGACACCTGCTGCTGGGTCGCGTTCAGCGTCGTCTCAACGCGGTCCACACGTCCGGTCAGTGCCGCTACCTGCTCGCGGACCTTCGTGCCCTCCACCTGCAGCTTCGCGACATCCGCCTCGAGCTGATCGACTCGCGGATCTCGCCCGATGGGAAGCTCTGCCACGGCCTGTTCGTCGTCGACCGCTGTTGTCGGAGCGCCCATGATGTCGTCGGCTTCGAAGCCGTCATCGCCAGTCGCCTCTAGCAGGACGACCGGCTTCTTCGAAGCGCAGCCAAGCGGAGCTATCACGGCGATCGCCAACAGGGCGACCGCCCACACGACGATTCCTTTCTTCCCAATGCGATGACTCATCATGGCGTTGCGCGCCTCCTCGTCTCGTGCCTTGCCCGCCTTGCCCGGGACGAATCGTCTAGAGCTTCTCGATGGGAATAACGAAGCCTAAAGAACCTGGCGGTACAGGAATTGGAGATCATCGGCGGTCACAGGACGCGGATTCGTCCAATGGCAACCGTCCGCGTGCGCCGCCCTGGCGAGCGTTTCGACGTCGGGGTCCTTCACGCCGGCTTCCGAAAGGCTTCGAGGAATACCCACGCGGCGGGACAGGTTCTCGATCCAGTCGATGGTCACGTCTGCGGCGTCTCGGTCCGGGACGCGATCCAGTTCGAGGCTGAGCGCCTTGCCGACATCCGACAGCTTCCTCGACGCGTGTCCGGCGTTCCATCGAAGCGCCGTTGGGAGAACGATCGCGTTCGCCAGCCCGTGATGGAGTCCGTGTAGCGTCGACAAGGGGTGCGCCATCGAGTGCGCGACCCCCAACCCCTTCTGGAACGCCGTCGCGCCCATCGACGAAGCGAGCAGCATCATGCCTCGCGCTTCGATATCGGCTCCATTCTCGACTGCGCGCGGCAGATACTCGCCGCACAGCCGCAGCCCGTGCAGAGCTACGGCGTCGCAGAAAGGATGGAAGTTGATCGAGAGGTACGACTCTAACGAGTGCGTCAGCGCATCCATGCCGGTTGCGGCGGTGAGACGCGGCGGCAGCCCGACGGTCATTTCGGGATCGAGGAGCGCGACATTCGGCATCAGATGCGGACTGAAGAGCACCGTCTTACGACCCGTGGCGACGAGGGTGATGACGGCGCTGCGGCCGACCTCGCTTCCGGTCCCGGCTGTAGTGGGGATCGCCAACATCGGAGGTACTCCGCCGTGCGTCTTCTTCCACCCTTCGACGAGCTCGTCGTACTCGTGCAGCGGCAGGTCGTGCGTGGCGCGGAGTCGAATCGCCTTGGCGACATCCAAGGCGCTGCCGCCGCCCAAGCCGATGATGAAGTCGCACGCGGCATCGCGGAAGGCAGCCGTACCCTCATCGACGTTCTTTTCGATGGGGTTGGTGTCGACCGAGTCGAACAGGTCCCAGCAGATTCCGCCGGCAGTGAGGAGGTCGCACACAGGCGTGTGGAGGCTGATCGCCGTGATGCCGGGGTCCGTCACAACCAGGACTCGGCACGGAGACCACTCAGCCACGATCGATGGCAACCCGCTCAGGGCTCCGGCGCCGAACACGACACGCGTTGGAAAGGAAAATGTGGCTGGCACCCGGATGACCCCAAGTCGATGTTCGTTGCGGAGTTCGCGGGCATGGTAGCACGACCCGCGAAGGGCTCTCAAGGCGCGTCCTGGATCGCCTGGGCCCTGCGTCAGCAGAGCATTTCGAGCGAGTCCGGCAGCGTCGCCAGGACGGCGTCCATGTACTCGACAGCGCCAGCAGCGTGCGGTCCCGACACATGAGAGCGGATGAAGTCGTGGTTCCAGCGCCGCAGTGAAGCCAAGACCTCCGGTCTCAAGTCCTGTAAGACCATCTCGACCTGCTCAGGCGTCACATCGAAACGAAGCGGCGAACCAGCGCCGGTGACCAACCTCACCCAGAGGCGACAGAGGACCATGCGCGCCGTATCACCCAGTTCGTCCGTGGGGTAGTCTCGGATGAAGAGCTCGTGCGGCGGGAAAGCAGAGAACAGATCCACGCGCGCCGCGAAGGCGTCGAGCTGCGCGTGAGCAACGGTCAGTCGATCCAGGTGATCGATGGGCATCGACTGCGCCACGTCGGTGAACCGGGGCACGGGCGCAGCAACACTGACTCTGCACTGGACAATGTCCCGTGCGACCAAGTCCTCGATCCCGTTTAGCAGGTCGAGCTCGTCAATCGCCCTGAGCGGAGGCGAGAGAGGGTTCCGAAAGTGCAGCGACTCACGGACCTGGACCGCCCTTGCGACGACCACGTTCAGACGCCTGTCGCCCTCGGCGTACAGCCTCGTTACGCCCTCTCCGGCGAGCAGCGCAACCCCTTGGTCGAGGGACCCGGCGCAAGCCTCCAGACCGATGCTCACGCGCGCCGTTGCCGACTGCAGGGCGACGGAGCCGATCGTTCCGACCGGCGAGATCAGAACGAGCGCGTCGGCGCGCACCGACGCCAGTGCGCCGATACCGCGTGTGATCTCCTCGATCTGAACGTTCGACAGTCCACCCGATTCGATGCCCGCACGCACTGCGCGCGCGAGAAAGGGCTCCTCCGTCTCCGCGAGATTGACCACGTGCCCTGGCATGGATTACGGTTTCCGCTTCGTCGCCGGTGGGAGCAGAACGTCCACGGAGTCATTGTCGAGATCGGTTCCCGGGTCCTCGCTCGTGCCAGGTTGGTGATCGTCGTCGTCGACCTCATCGTCATCGGCGGCGAAATCCTCGTCCTGAACGAAAAGGAACCTCAAGGTCTGGCGGAACAGGTCCGGGTCCGCTGCCCAGACGAGCTCGCCCATGAGCCGA
>VGLH01000041.1 GCA_016866785.1 Candidatus Poribacteria bacterium | reverse complement strand
TCGGGTGGTAAGCTTGGTTCCGACTGCCGGTCGTCCGGGAGCACGCCGGTTCCTCTCTAGCCGTCTCGCCCGTCGGCGACGGTGAGGGGAATCATAGCGTACATGCGCCCGGAGCGTCGGGAAACTTGGGTGGGCGCGGGCGAACGAGCAGTCGCCCTGTCATTCTGCGAAGCGCAGCGAACCTCTGCATCATGGCTCGCGCCGGTTTTGCGCGTGCGCGTCTGGCGTGGTAGAACACCGCCGCCGGGGGAGGATAGGGTCCGGTGGCTCTGCTGGTCTTCAAAACCAGTTGCGGGCGTCAACCGTCCGCGGTGGGTTCGACTCCCACCCTCTCCCGCCACGCCGTCACGCCGTCACGCCGAAGCGTCGGACAAGAACCGCCGTATCTCTTCCCACGTCTCCACGACGTAGATGTAGCCGGGTCTCGGCGGACGCGCCGACTTCAACGGCTCCAGCGGAATCCCGACCCGCTCGCACACGGCGACCGCCGACGCCTTGCCGCCGATGAGCACGCCCACGTCGGCATCCAGCATCGCGACCAGGTCCGTCACGCTGTCGCCGACGAACATGCGCAGACCCGCCCCGGAATTCAGGCTGCGGAAGCGCTCTGCCTTGTCGGTTCCCGAGACGACGCGCCGGTGCAGGTGACCCGTCGAGACCTCGCGTTCGTCGAAGTCGAGGTCGTTGGAGTGGATGGGAACCCCTAGCCCGCCGATGCCGGCGCGCACGAGGTCCGCCGACCAGTTGGCGGAGATGACGTGTAGGTCGATGCCCAACCCGGCGCAGTCGGCGAGCGTCTCCAGCACCCCGTCACGCTTGGGAACCGCGCCGCCGAGGTCGTGGAGCCGGTCCCGCCGGATGCCTCGGAGGAACCCGCCATCGATGACCGACGCGATGGAGCTCTGCTCAATGGCGTCGAACCGGGTCGAGAAGCGCACGAGAGCCGCGTATGTGTCGTCCGCAGGGGCGGAGGCGGCGAGCGCTTCGTCGTAGACGCGCTGCCAGTCCGCGTAGTACGCCCTCGCCCCGACGAGCCAGCGACGGCGCAAATCGACGGCGTCCGCGTCGTTCAACGCGGAGGCGGCGAGCTCCGGCAGATTGGGCGTCGTATCGCGGAGCGTGACCGTCTCGTCGAAGTCGATGGCGAGGATCGAGATCATAGTGGTCTGTCAGGCTCATGGTACGTGGTTCGTGCTTTCCCCCTCACCCCAGCCCTCTCGCACGAGGGGAGAGGGAGTTCTGGTTCCTTCTCCCCTTGTGGGAGAAGGTTAGGATGAGGGGTAGGAATGGACTTCATCTGACGAACCAACAGGCTTGGCGGAACGCGGTTCTACAAGAGGTCGAGGGATCGCAAGATGTCCGCGATGGCGGTTCTGCCTTCGGGGCTGACGGGCATCATCGGGTGCGTGGCTCGGGCTCCGCAGACGCCCATCAGCTCCAGAGCCGTCTTCATACACGGTATCTCGCGCCCGTGCTTGTAGATGCTCCCGAGATGCAGCAGACGCCGCTGAATCCGGTGAACGGCGTCGATGTCGCGCCGCATCGCCGCGTCGAATAGGTCGCAGCAGGCGCGGGGATCAATGTTCGCCAACGACATGACCGCGCCTTTCGCCCCGAAGAGCATCGCCCCGCCGGCGAGGACGTGGGAACCGAGGAATACGACGAAGTCGTCTCGTTCGCCCACGCGGTCGATGAGCTCGATGGCTTGGATCCAGTTCCCGGAGCTGTCTTTGATCCCGACGATGTTCGGCAAGTCGGCGAGCTCCTCGATGACCTCCGGCGGGATCATCACCTTCGTCGTGCTCGGGATGTTGTAGATGAAGGTCGGGAGTCCAGCGGCATGGGCGACGCGTTCGTAGAAGTCGATCAGGTCGGCGTTCGCGAAGGGCATGTAGTAGAACGGCGGGGTCGTCGCGATGGCTTCGACGCCCAGATCGCGCACGCGCGCGGCGTTGTCGAGGACGCGCTCCGTCGACGTGTCCATGACGCAGCAAATGATCGGAACGCGTCCATTCACGAGCCGTACTGCGGTGCGGACCACATCGTCGCGGACATCCTCGCGCAGCGTCACCCACTCTCCTGACGAGCCCAGCAGGTAGATGCCATGGACGCCGGCGGCAATGAGCCGTTCCAGTTGCGCCTCGAATCCGGCGGGCTCCAGACCCTCGCGCTCGTCCAGCGGAGTGACGATTGGCGGGAACACGCCTGCAGGTCGCTGTGGGAACATCGTAGCTCCTGACAAACGAGTCGTGATGCCGCGTGGCGTATCGGCGCACGATTCTAGCAGGACGGCTGCAGACCGGTCAACGCGCGGTCAGAGCTTGACGAGCGACGCCAAGAGGTAGGGGAACTCCGACGCGACGCGCGAGTTCGGCACGATGATATCCGCACCGAGAGCTTCCGCCTCACGGAACCCGTCTCGATCCACGTGGCTGCCGAAGACGAGAACGGGCAGCGTCGAAGTCGCAGCGTTCGCGCGGAGGGCGCTCAGGAAGGCGCGCCAGTCGAAGCCGTCTCGGTTCATCGAGAGGAACACGGCTTCGGGCGCGTGCGTCTCGATCCGTTCGAACGCCGACTGCTCGTCTCGCGCGCCGAGCGTCTCAAAGCTGAATGAACGCGCGCACTCTTTCAGCTTGGCGGCGAAATAGAGGTCTGCCAGCACCAACAATCGGCGCGGCGGGGCTTCCGAGATCATGACTCCCCCGTATTCGGGTTCTGCGACTGCCATACCGGTTCGGGTCGGGCTTCGCGGGCGTTCATGGTGCGCGCGGCGACGAAGAGGTAGTCCGACAGTCGGTTCAGATAGGGCAGCACCTGTTCATCGACCGCATGGTCGTGAGCCAGCGCGACGACGCAGCGTTCGGCGCGGCGGCAGACGGTTCGCGCACCGTGCAGTGAGGCACCGGCTCGACTGCCTCCCGGCAGGATGAACGCCCGAAGTGGCGGCAGCGAGCTTTCGCACCGGTCGATGTCCGCCTCCAGTTGCTCAACCGCATCCGAGCCAAGAGCCGGGATACCGGACGCGTCCGGGTCGGAGCCCTCGGGCGTCGCCAGTCGCGCGCCGATCTCGAACAGACGCTGCTGGGCTCGGCGCAGGCTTGTGAGCAGATCGTCGTCTCGCCAGCCGTTCAGTTCGGCAGCGGCGGATCCAATCCACGAGTTCAGCTCATCGACGGTTCCCATCGCCTCGACGCGCCGATCGTCCTTGGCGATCCGATCCCCGCCCACCAAGCCGGTCTCGCCGCCGTCGCCCGTGCGCGTGTAGATTCGCATGCGGTTCTCCGTACGCCCAGGATGCCCGATGCACGGAGCGCTCGTCCAGTGGATCGACTACGCCTCGCGCGATCTGCCCATCAACTGCTGCCAGAACGAGACCGTCGGACGACCCATGTTGTCCCGCACCGACCGCTCGGCGGCGCCGAGGAAAGCGTAAAGCGATTCCATGAGGGGCATGGGGAACCCCGCGTATTCGGCGTGCTCGATGAAGTAGGGGAACTCCGGGAACTTGACGTAGACCTCGGTCGCCCTGCCCAAATCCACCTGGTCGGCGATGGCGGCGAAGTGAGCCCGCCAGCCCGACACGCCGCCGACCGCCTGACGAATCGCGTCGATGCTCACGCCACTGCGGACTCCGAACGCGAGCGCCTCCAGATAGGCGGCGGCTCCCAGTCCCATGCCCAACTGATTGACGCCTTTGACGACCTGCCCCGCGCCGCTGGGCCCGCAGTGCACCGTCCGCTCCGGGTCGCCCAGCGCCTGCAGGATATCCCAGCACCGCGCGACGGCATCCTCGTCGCCGCCGACGAAGATGTGCAGGTTCCCTTGAGCGCATCCCTGCGGTCCGCCGCTGACCGGCGCATCGACCAACGCCGCGCCCTTCTCGGCGAACGCCGCCGCCAGCCGTCGCGTCGCCACCGCCGACGTCGTGCCCATATCGACGAACACCTGCTTCTGCCGGGCGTTGGGCAGAAGAACCCCCTCCGCGACGCCGATGAACTGCTCCGAGGAACGCAGGCTGGTCATCACCACGCCGCACTGACTGACGATCTCCGCGCCGTCTCTGGCTCCCTCTGCGCCACGGGACACGCACTCGGCGACGCGCTCCGCCACCAGATCGTACGCGAGAACGCCGTACCTCGACCGCAGCAGCGTCCCGACCATGTTCCCGCCCATGGAGCCCAGACCGATGAACCCGATTCGACCTTGATCCGACATCGCCGCATCCTCCGATGAATGCCCGAACCGCAGCGCCCACAACGCCATCATACCCACGCCGGAGAGGAACCACACGTGCGCCGACGGCTTCGGCGAGGCTCTTGACATCCGAGGCTCCGCGCCGACAATAGTCGCGTGAACCATCTCGACCTCCCACGCCGATCCACGCTGTCTCGCCAGGCTCGCGCGGCTCACCTCTGCCTGCTGACGATGCTTCTCGTGTGTGACTACGAGGAACGCGCCGGCGCAGCGGAGCGCTTCGGCGTTCCCTCGCTCAGCCAGGTCTCGACGGGATTCGACACGCCCCGAGAGCTGATCGTCCAGCTTCTCGACGACCGGGACCCGCTGTTTGCGCTGGAGTTCCTGCCTACGAATCGCCGCTGGCGGCTGCGGTCCGCCGAACGGTTCGCGGAACCGATGCCCGGAGCCCATCCGCTTCGACGTCCGCTCGAACGCACCTGGATACTCCGGTTCGCCGCCGATATCCCTCTGAGCGGCGCGGCGGACGACTACCGAGCCGCCGGAGCCGTTTGGGCGGAACCGAATCACCTGTACCCGACACTTGCGAAGCCGGATCCGAGTTCCATCACACCGAATGACCCGCAATACGCGGAGCAGTGGAACCTGCCGCTCATCGGGATGCCCGCCGCCTGGGCAATCGAGAAGGGCGGACCCAACGGCGTGATCGCCGTGATCGACACGGGCGCAGCCCTGACGCATCCCGACCTGCGAAGCCAGCTCTGGACGAACCCCGGCGAGGTGCCCGACAACGGCATCGACGACGACGGGAACGGCTTCATTGATGATATCCACGGGTGGGACTTCGTCGACGCCGTGAACGCCGGAGGCAAGGGCGACTTCGGCGAGCGAGACGCCGACCCGTCCGACGAGACCGGACACGGGACTCACGTCTCCGGCATCGTCGGAGCCAAGCCCGACAACGGCATCGACGTCGCGGGCGTCGCCTGGAACTGCCCGCTGATGGTGATCCGCTCCGGCTTCGCCGCCCGGGATGGCGGGACGTTCTTGCAGGAGGACGACTCGGCGGCAGGTATTCTCTACGCCGTAGAGAACGGCGCGCGGGTCATCAACATGAGTTGGGGAGACGAGCGAGGCTCGTTCCTCCTCCGCGACGTGATCCGTTACGCCGCCTCGCAGGATGTCGTGCTCGTCGGGGCGACGGGCAACGACAGCCGGGCAGCGATCGTCTATCCCGCCGCCTTTCCCGAAGTGATCGCGGTCGCGGCGTCCGATCAGAACGATGATGCCGCCTACTTCACAAACGCCCGGACCGGCGTGGACATCGCCGCGCCCGGAATCGTCATCCTCAGCCTCGATATCGGCGACGGATTGCGCACGCTCAGCGGCACGTCGATGGCATCACCGCACGTCGCCGGTGTCGCCGCGTTGATGCGTTCCAGGCGACCCAACCTGACCGCCGCTGAAGTGCGCACCATCCTCCGAGCGACGACGACGGCGCTGAACCACGCGGGGAAAGCCGACGGCGTCGGGCGGCTCGACGCACGGCGCGCCCTGATCGCGTCCGAGTCTTTGACGGCATCCATCGCCGCCGATGCGTCGTTCCTGGGCGCCGACCGGCGATTGGAGCTTCGCGGAACCGCCGCCGGGCCCGCATTTTCTCACTACCTCATCCACATCGGTGAATCGATCACTCCCGCGTCGTGGAACCAGGTCTACGAGTCGCGGTCGGTTCCCGTGGTCGATAGTACGCTCTGGACTTGGGACACGAGCCAGATCGCCGAGGGAGAGTACTCGCTGCGTCTGGAGGTGTTCGACACGTCCGGCAACATCGCCCGCGACCAGGTCCCGCTCGTGGTCGACCACTCGCTGCCGCGCCTGCTGCGACACGGCGTCGTTCAGGCTCTCGCCAACGCGCAGGCGGTCGCGCTGCTCGAAGTCGAGGCGGACGACCCCATCGCCGGACAAGTCGTGTTCGACCGTCTGGACGGCGCGGAGAGGCTCGGTCCCATGGGCTTCGGCATCGCGGAACGGCGCTACATGATCGTGCTCGCGGACTACCTGACGCCGGGAAAGTGGCGCTACCGGATCGAGGCGTCGAACCGCGTCGGCATGTCCGTTACGGCGACCGGTGATCTCGACTACAGCCCGAACCCGCCGAACCCCAACGCGCGCGCGTCCTTGGGAACCCGACGGCTGTCCGCGATGGATGTCGCCCGGCGTTCCGCCGACTTCGACGGCGACGGCATGCCCGAGTTCATCGGCGGAACGCCCAACAACGCCGGGTTCCGCGCGACGCAGGTCTATCAGGTGGAACCCGACGGCAGAATCCGCGCCGTGCACTTCTTCCGCAGTCCCTTCACGCCCCAAGACATCGGAGACACCGACAACGACGGGTTGGTCGAAGTCCTCGGGGAGTCCGACGGCAATCTGGTGCTGCTCGAAGCCGCCGCGCCCCGTGCCTACCCGTCCGTAGAGACCTGGCGCGGGACAGACCTCCGGCATGGACAGTTCGCAGACGTGGACGGCGACGGCATCGAAGAGATCGTCGCGCGGCGGGGTAGCGCGCGGATCGTCGTGTATCGCGCAGTCGGAGATGACCGCTACGCGGAGCTCGCAGTCCTCGACAACCCGACGAAGGGCACGAATCTGCTCACGGAAACCGTCGCCGTCGGAGACATCGATGGCGACGATCTCCCTGAAATCCTCGTCGGCGACGCCGACGGCGAGATCGTCGCGTTCGGCATGGTGGGTGGCACGCTGGCGCATCGGTGGAGCGCCCAGACGCCGTACCGCGAGATCCGCGCGATCACGGCGGCAATGGTTGGGGATACTCGCTGGCTGGCGATCCTAGCGACGGAAGCCCTCGACCCCGCCGGCAAGACGGGACGGTTCCTGTCGGTCTCGCTGCATCGCTGGGATCGGACTCTCGGACTGCTCGTCGCGGCTCAGCCCGCCGAGTCGTGGAAGATGCGCCTGCTCGCCGACGACGAGGAGCCGCGACTGCTCACAGCCGGAATGACGGCGGGCAGTGAGCCCGAAATCATCGTGGTTGCCGGCGGCGGGCTCTACGCGCTGTCGGCGTCTGATGACGGTCTTGCGCTCGCGTGGGCGGCTCCGGCGCTCAACACGGTTCCAGCGGCGCTCGACCTGACGGGCGACGGCGCTGACGAGCTGCTCTTCACGAGCCAGGGACTTCTGAGCATCGTGACCGGCGAGCCCGGATCGGGAGCCGCAACACGCCCGTACGGGCTGACGATTCGCCCGCTCGATTCGCGGCGCGTGCGGCTCGAATGGCAGATCGACACGCCAGTCGGTTCCGCCGAAATACTCCGAACCGCCAACGGCGGGACGCGAACGCGAATCGCGACGGTCGCCAACGGGACGAGCTTCGACGATGACTCCGTCAGCCCGGGCAACCGCTACGCGTACGAAGTGGAGACCGAGGGCGGACGATCGGATTCCGTCGCCGTTCTCGTCTCGGAGCAGCCCGAGCTCCTCAGCGCCGAAGCCCTCGCTCCGGACCGAATCGCGGTCTCGTTCAGTCTGGCGATGGGAGCCTCCGCTCGGGAGCCGGCTTCCTATCGCGTCGCGGGCATCGCAGGACGCTCCCAAGTTCCATCCTCGGCGATCTCCTACGGGAACGCCGGTACGCGTGTCGTACTGTTGCTGGATGGCGCGCTCGCATCGGGGACGCATCGCGTGGAGATCGTCGCACCGGAGCGCGTCCTCAGCGTGGAAGGCATGCCGGTCGATGCGTCGCGGGTCGTTGCCGACATCATCGTCGAACCGGCGAACGGTTCCGTAACCGACCTGCGCGCCGTGCGGGTTTACCCCAATCCCGTGGTACCGGCTCGCAGCCATGCCGCGCGCGTGACCGTGGACGGACTGCCTCCGGGGGCTCAGGTGCGCGTCTACGACGCCGCTGGGAGCCAGGTCGCCGAGGGGGTCGCCGACGGGACCTCGCGCTGGGTGTGGCATCTGCGGAACACGTCGTCCGCGCCGGTTGCCGGGGGCGTCTACACGTACGCGATCGATTGGCGAGGCGACCGCGTGATCGGAAAAGTCGCCGTCATCCGTTGACGGGAGCCCAGCGCGGACTCATGCCGGAGACGATGGACGACATCGACCGAATCGCTCTCGCTTCTATCGAGGGACTCAACGCCCGACGCTTCCAAGCCCTGGAGCAGCGCTTCGACTCGGCTGGAGATGTGCTGCGCGCGCGCGATATCGACATCGTCGCCGCTTCGCCTCGTCTGTCCGCGCGGATGGCGCAGCGGATCGCGGCGCGGCATGGCGACTTGACGATGGTCGAGCGCCAGGTAGAAGCCCTGCGACGAGCCGGCGTTGCACCCGTCTTTTGCGGCGAGGCGGCATACCCGTCCGCGCTCGAATCGTTGCGCGACGCGCCGCCTGTGCTGTTCGTCCAAGGGAACCTGCCATCCGATGAACGGCGCTGTCTGGCGGTCGTCGGCACGCGAGAGCCCGACGACGACGGGCGGAGCATCGCGGAATGGGCTGCGTCTCGCGCCGTCGAAGCGGGCTGGATCGTCGTCAGCGGGTTGGCGCGAGGGATCGACGCGGCAGCCCATCGCGGCGCTTTGGCATCGACACCGTATCAGGCGACGGTGGCATTCGTCGGCAACGGGCCCCTGTCTCTCTATCCTCCGGAACACGGTTCGCTGGCGGCGGCGATCCGCGAGCAAGGAGCCGTCGTCTCCGAGCGTCTCTGGGGCAGCGCGCGCGCGCGTTGGCTCGTCCGTCGGAACCGCCTCATCAGCGGGATGAGCAGCCACGTCTTGTTGGTGCAATCGGGCACGACCGACGGAGCCATGCACACGGTTCGCTTCGCCGGACAGCAGCGCCGCTCAGTCGGCGTGTGGGACTGGGGGCCGAATGGGAACCTTGCGGAAGGTCCTCGCGCGCTGTGCGACTCCGGCAGCGCAACCCCGCTGACGAAGCGCACGTTCGACGAGTGGCTGCTCGCGTCATACGTTCGGAACGACGTTCCGAGGCTGCTTTACGAGCGAGCGGTGGACGATCCGACGCCGGATGTCGTCGATGAGCCGCTCGGACGAAGCTGATTGCCGCCGGAAGTCGATGTCGCTGAAGACCTGAGGCGCCATTTTTCGCTTTACACCGGGCGGTTTTCTCTGTTAGACTCGCTGAGCGTTCTGATAGGGGAACGCGGGAGCACGTATCTCTCTTTGACATATGCGGCGTGATGTCGTATGTTTGCCGCCACAGAGACCGATGCCGCTCCATCCGGGAAGCACGAGCATCGCAGGATTCGCTGAGGATCCGGTAGCCCTCCCCGTGAGGGCGACCTGAGGGTGATCGCAGAAGGCATCAACGTGAGCCGTTCGAGCGAAAGGAGGATCCATCCGCGAAACCGAGTATCGTCCGCTGAGCATCCGGCTCGATGGAGGCTGTACGGCGACCGTTGACAGGAGATGCCGAATCCGCGTAATCTAGTGTGCCGAGACGTTGACTGCGTCCTGACCGAGGGCTGGTTAGGCATTCCGGTGTCGCGTCGAGCGATGTCCGTTGCGCTCGTTGGAGACGGCAGGCTGTCAAAAGGCGTTGATGTAATGCGGATGCGGCCCGGGCGTCGCTTCTGCAATTGGCCCTTGTCAATACCGAGCAATCGGTTAGAATCCTGTTCAGGATGCTGTGGGTCGTCCCGCTCGGGGGGCTGGCCAGGCAACACGATACCCCAACCGTAAGGAGTTGAGGACCACAATGAAGAAGGCACTCCGGCTCTTCGCCCTGCTGATGGTTCCTGCGCTCGTCGTGTCCGCGTCGGCCCTCATGGTCGGCTGCGGCGGCGATGACGAGGAAACCGCGAAGGCAAAGTTCGTTTCCGCCAATCCGGCTGACGGGGCGGAGATTCCGACGGGCTCCGTGGTGACGGTCACCTTCGATGCCGATCCGGGCGCTGTAACGGCTACCGGCGGAACGGTCGAGGGCGCTGGCACGACCCGCAAGGTCACCGTGACGGCCGCGTCCGTTACCCTGACCTGGGACGGCGGCACGCAGACCCTGAACTACAAGCTGCTGCCCCAGGACAAGGACGCTCCGAAGCTCGCCTCGTCGAAGCCGGCGGACAATGCCAAGGACGTTGATCCTGCTGGACCCAACGCCGACGGCGTTGTTCTCGAGTTCAACGAGAACATCAGCAAGGCGACGGTCAAGATCTCTGAGGGTGGCACGGACCTCGGATGGGTCGCCGCCGCTAAGGACAAGACCGTCACGCTGAAGCCGCCGAAGGGCAAGGAACTCGTCAACGAGAAGACCTACAAGGTCGAGGGTGAAGTGATCGACCTCGCCGGCAACAAGGCGAACGTGAGCGTCACCTTCACGACCAAGGCGAAGCAGTAAGACGCTTCGCGATCGGTTGGGGCAAGATGACGACTCAGTCCTTGCTCCGGGCGATCCACTGAGTCGATTTGCCCGCACGGCTCCTCTCACGAGGGCCCGTGCGGGCTTTCTATCGTACGTTGCCTGTGCTACCATGGGTTCGCAACCGAAGCCACGCCTAAGGTGATGCCGATCCATGCAGGACGACCGCGCCATCCAACCCGACGCATCGACCCGGCGGATCGAGATCTACGACACAACGCTCCGCGATGGCAGCCAGGCAGAGGGCATCGCCTTCTCCGTCGAGGGCAAGCTCCACTTGCTTCAGGAGTTCGACCGTCTCGGCATCGACTTCGTCGAAGGCGGCTTTCCCTTCTCCAATCCGCGTGACGTCGAGTTCTACCAACGGGCGAAGCTCATCGAGCTCCAGCACGCCAAGCTCGTCCCGTTCGGCAGCACGCGGCGGAAGGATCGGGCTCCCGAGGACGACCCCAACCTGTTGGCGCTCCTTGAAGCCGGATGCGGCTACGCAACCATCGTCGGCAAGACATGGGACCTGCACGCACGCGAGATTCTCGGCATTTCGCTGGAGACCAACCTGGAGCTGATCCGCTCCTCCGCCGAGTTCCTCACGTCGCATGGCGTTCAGGTGATCTACGACGCCGAGCACTTCTTCGACGGGCTGCGCGCCAACCTCGAATACGCGATGGAAACGCTCGGGGCAGCGGTCGCCGGAGGGGCAACGCGGCTGATTCTCTGCGATACCAACGGCGGAACGATGCCCGGCACGGTCGCCGAAGCAGTACGCAGCGCCGTTGAGCGCTTCCCGACGCCCATCGGCATTCACACGCACAACGACGCCGGAGTCGCCGTCGCCAACGCCGTCGTCGCCATCGAAGCGGGCGCGTCGCACGCTCAGGGCACGTTCAACGGCTATGGCGAGCGCTGCGGCAACGCGAATCTGTCGACGATCATCGCCAATGTCCGACTCAAGCTGGGTTTGGATTGCCTCGTCGACGGACAGTTGGGCAGACTGACGACCGTGTCGCGCCTCGTCAGCGAACTGGCGAACCAGGCGCACGACGAGCGGCAGGCGTACGTCGGACGGTCCGCTTTCGCCCACAAGGGCGGGCTCCACGCCGATGCCGCTCGGAAGAACCCCATCTCCTACGAGCATGTGCAGCCGGAGCTCGTCGGCAACAACCGACGTATCCTCATCTCGGATCAGGCGGGACGCAGCGCCATCGTGGAACGGCTAGAGAAGGAATACCCCCACCTCGACAAAGGGTCGCCGGATACGCAGGCGATCTACGACCGGTTGAAAGAGGCGGAGAATCTCGGCTACGAGTTCGAGGCGGCGGATGCCTCCTTCTACCTCCTGGCGCAGAAGGCGATGCGACGCTACGAGGCGGCGTTCGACCTGCACGGGTTCCGGCTCATCATCGAGAAGTTCCGCGACCACTCGATGCGAGCCGAGGCGACGATCAAGGTGCGGGAGCCGAACGGCTTGGAGGAGCACACCGCCGCCGAGGGAGACGGGCCCGTCAACGCGCTGGACAACGCGCTGAGGAAGGCGCTGGAGGTCTTCTACCCGAACCTGCGGGAGGTCTCGCTGACGGACTTCAACGTCCGCGTCCTCGACTCAAAGGTATCGACCGCTGCGCGCGTCCGCGTGCTGATCGAGTCGACGGATGGGCACGAGACGTGGGGAACCGTCGGCGTCTCCGAAAACATCATTCAGGCGGCATGGGAAGCGCTTGTCGACAGCTTCGAGTACAAGATCATCCGCGACCTGAAACGGCGCCAGAACGGAACCGGCAACGCCTGACGAAGGCGTTCGGCTCTGCGCCGACTACTCCTTACCCATTTGACCCTGAAGCCGATTCAGTTCGTCCAGCAAGCGCGTCTGGCGGCGCGCCAGACTCACCATGTACCCGCCCAATGCCGCCCAGATGACGATGTACGCGACGAACATGTAGGTCAGGCGGCTGCGTTGGCGTCCCTCAAGATACTGAGTCGCCTCGCGAACCGCATCTGCGCCCGGCTTATCCGGCGCAGCGTTCTGAATCTTCTGCGCCTGGTCTTCGACGTCCGCCGCCGAAACCCCGACCGGGATCGTCGCCATCATGCCGATCCCGCCGAAGAACAGCGCCATCGCCGCGATCACCGCCCACTGCCAGCGCATCGTGATCCTCCCGGTAGCGCGCGTCAGCGGACGCGCTCATGTCGCAGCGCGTCCAACTCGGTCTCGACGTTCTCAAGACCAGCGCGCACCATCAGCAGAAACAGAAAGACGCCCAGCATCGCCAGTCCCGAGATGCCCACGACCTGCAGCATCGCCGGATCGAGGTTCCGCACCGTGCTCGTCTTCGGGTGGAGAAGGCTGCCCCAAAGCTGAATCGAGAAATAGACCAGCGGCGTCATCACGAACGCCAGGATGCCGAACACGGAGCTATTCCGTCGGCGCGGTTCGCCCCGCATCGTCGAGCGGAAGAGCAGATACGCGGCGTAGATGAGCCATAGCACCAGCATCGACGTGAGGCGCGGTTCCCAGTTCCACCACGTGTCCCACGCGCTTCTACCCCAGAGCGAGCCTGTGATGAGGACGATCGTCGCGAAGACGAACCCGAGCTCGGCGGAAGCCCCCGCGACCGCGTCGGCTTTCGGGCTCTTCCGCACAAGGTAGACGACTCCCGCGACCGCCGTGATCGTGAACGCTAGGAACATCGTCCACGCGGACCCGACGTGGTAGTAGAAGATCTTCTGCGCCTCGCCCATCTGCTTCTCGATGGGCGCGCGGGTGAAAATGAGCATGCTCGTGTAGAGAACCAGGGCGATGGCGACGAGCCCGAACAGGGCTCGTCGAAGCTCTTTCGACATGGGTCATTCCTCGAGAATCGACTCGAACAACAGCGTGCAGACAGCCAGGCAGACGAACGGATAGCCGCCCAGCAAGCCCAGCCACGACGTGTCGCGCAACGGCTCGGCGGCGAACACCGGCACGCTGCACTTCGTCGCCGCGATGAGCAGCGGAACCAACAGCGGCAGCAGCAGAACCGACAGGAAGCTCTCGCGCCCTCTTACGGACGCCGTCATCGCCGACAGGAACGATCCGAGCGCCGAGAACCCCACCGTTCCCAGCAACGCGATCCCTGCGAGACGCGCCGCGTCCGGCAGAGCGAACGCGCGCACCTGAAGGAACACGACCGCCAACGGAGCCAACACGACTTCGACGCCCAGCAGCAGCACCGTCATCGCGAGGACGCGCGAAAGATAGATCGCTTCCGGGCGTATGCCCGCCAACCGGATCGACTGGATGGCTCCCTGCGTCCGATCCATCTCCGCGCTTCGGTTCAGAGCGATCACCCCGGCAAACGAGATCGCGATCCAGAAGACGGCGCTCGCCAGCTTGCCGAGCTCGAGCCGCCGAGCGTCCGCGTCCAGTTCCAGCGGCGCAAAGTAGGGCCCATAGGCGAAGGCGAACACGAGCAGCACGATCAGCGCGAAGAGCACGACCAGCAGCAGCGCGTCCCGGCTTTGCCACTGCAACGCGAGGTCTTTGCGTGCCAGAACGGCGAGGTGTCGGATCATGGCACGCTCAGCTTCTCAAAGCGAGCGCGAAGCTCGTTCACCGGCGGCTTGCCGATCGCTTCGATGCCGCCGTTCCGTAGGAACCAGCACTCGGTCGCCAAGCGGTGCCCCGCCTCGGCGTCGTGGGTCACCAGGAGCACTACCGCTCCTGCGGCGCGTTCCGCTTCGATCCGCGCCGATACGCGGCTCACCATCGCCGCGTCCAAGCCGGTGAACACCTCGTCGAGAAGCAGCACTTCCGGCGAATGGACGAGCGCACGGGCGATGGACAGGCGCTGCAGCATGCCCCTCGAGTAGATGCGCGCCGGCTCGTCGGCGAACGCCGACAGGTTCACGTCCTCGAGCAGCTCGTCGGCGCGGTCGTTCGGTCGGTCGACGCCATGCAACGCGGCGAAGAACCGCAGGTTCCGCCTTCCCGACCAGTCCGGGTACAGAAGGGCTTGGTGGCTGACATAGCCGACCCGCCGCCGGTAGGCATCTCTGGCTGACGAGAGGTCTTCGCCGTTCCAGAGTAGTCGTCCGTCGGACGGAGCCGCCAGCGTCGCCAACACCGTGAGCAGCGTCGACTTGCCGGCTCCGTTCGCTCCGAAGAGGGCGACGCACTGTCCGCCGCCCAACTCGAACGAGACGTCCCGGAGGATCGTGCGATGCCCCAGCCGTTTGGCGAGCCGATCCGCCGTGAGCGTCGCCATGGGGTCTAGGCGTCCAACCGCGCGACGATGCGGCTCAGTTCCGCCTTCTGCTCCTCGCGAAGCTGCTTGTGGACGCGCTCCGAAATCTCGCCCTTGCCAAACGACTCGTCCAGACGGGCGATCGATTCCAGGTGGTGCTGCTTGAGCGCCTCGAGCTCATCGTTGGAGAGACCCGCGAGATTGTCATCCTCGACGGGCGAGGCGGGAGCCTTCGCGGGCGTGCGCGGGCGAGCCGCCGCACCGGAACGCGCCGACTTCGTCGGAGCCGAGGTCTCGCGACCTCGCTGCGCCCACCAGGTCGCCAGCGCAGCCCCTGCCAGCAGAGCGAAGACTCCGATCAACACGATGACGAGGATCGGCGTCTGGTCGCCGCCGGCTCCGGGAGCCTTCCCGCTGCCGGGCTTGAACGTCATCGGCATGACGATGCCCGCCTCGAGCGAATGCCGGCTGAACGACGCGTACTTCGCGCCGTGAATATCTACCGGTTCCTGCTTCTCATACCCCTTCGTCGTCGGCTGCCACGACCCGCCGCCGATGAGGACGAGCGATTCCTCGACCTTCGTGTGGAGCTTGCGGGAGAGGTCGATCGATTCCGCCTTGGGGACGTTGTAGGAGATCGACACGAAGTTGTCGTGCGGCACCAGCGGGTCGGTCAGCCACACCGTGGTTCCCTCGATCAGGTGCGGGATCGCCTCGCCTTCGACCTTGATGTTGATCGCAGCAGCCGGAAGCTCGATCCGGAAACCGAACGTCCTGCCCTGCTCGTCCTTCGCAGCGAAGGGCGCATCCTGGTCGTTGTGGATCTCGACGAACTCGATGACCGGCACGATCTCCGGCGCCTCGGAAGGCGTCAGGATCGTCGTGATTCGATCCACATGGACGTGACCCGGGTCGCCGGAGGCGTCGACCATCTCCAAGTCGGCGACGACTTCCGGTGTCCATGTCGAAAGCGCCACGCCTTCGCGTTTGAGCGTCTTGCCCTCGACGGTCGCCGACAGCGTGTACGCGGTCGTGTCATCGACGGGAAGACCCGTGAACTCAAAGGAACCGTCCTCGCCGGTCACGGTTTCGCGTGGCTCCGCTGTCGTGCCGGACGTCGTCTCCAGCTTGACGCTGACTCCGGCGAACGTCTTGCCGGAGGACGGCTGCAGCACTCTGCCTTTGAGCACGCCTGCGGCGGCAGCGCCCTGTGCAGCGGCGGTCGAAACGATCTGCGCGGCTCCGAATGCGGCGCAAGCGACGATGATCCATGAGAGCGCCAGGCTCCCAGGGTGGCGGAACCGGCGGCGATGCTCCCGCGAGGGTCGGGAGTGGGCCCGACGCGTCATCATGCGGACTCCGATCTGTCTTCGGATTGGCGTGTGCGTTTGTACCGGGCGATCTCGTTCTCGAGGGCGTCGTCCGTCGAGGGCGTCGTCTGGGCGCGGCGGCGCGCCTTCTTGGATGGAGACCGCCGGGACTCCTTGGCGGCGATCCGTTCGTCGATGAGCGCGAGGACTTCGGCGGTCTCCGCCATGAGGGCGTTCCGCAACTGCTCATAATCCCCGGTCGACAGCTTCCCGCACTCGTAGTCGAAGTCGAGGTCGGCTAAGGCGGTGTAGCTGCGCTCCCGCTCGGTGTAGAGCTCGTCGATCTCCGTCTCCGTCGTGTGATCCACATAGGGCTCCTGAGCCCCCTTGAGGATGGGCCGCAGAAGATAGACCACCAGCGGTACACCGATCAGAAAGACACTGGCAACGATCGCGGCGGTCAAAGACATGTGTCGGGATCCTGATTACGAGCTGCGCTTGCCCACCTGACGTTCGATCTCCTCGCGGTAGCGATCCACCGTCTCGCTATCGACCGTGGGTCTCGCGACCTCAGCGGGACGACGCGTCAGGCGCTGGATCGCGTTCCAGAACAGAATGCCGAGAACGACGAACGCGACCGCAGGGAAGATCCAGATCGACCAGTTGAAGCCCTCTTTGGGCGGCGCGGCGAGATACTGCTCGCCATACTGCGCGATGTACTCGGCGACGAGCGTGCTCGGGGCGACACCCGCAACGATCCGCTCTTTCATCTCGTCTTTGAGCGCCCGCGCAGTGCCGCAGAGGCAGTCATCGACGAGCGTGGGGGGGCAACCACCGCAGTAGCAGAGGATCTCGCGCGTCGCCTCCTTCAGCGTCGCCTCCTGCTCGAGCGTCAGGTTGAACGTCTTGCTCGACTGGTACTCGATGCCGTGGTCCGGCTCCGAGCCGTCGTTCGGCGTCTGAGCCCAGCCGACCCACGCTCCGAGGAGCAGGACCACTGCGGCGAAGATCGCTCGACGGATGGTCATGCGGTGGCTCCTTCCGCCGTCTCTCTGCCGCGTGCCTTCTCCGCGAGCGCGATGATCCCGCCGGCGACCATGACCAGCGGCGAGAACCAGAGCACCATCCACGCGAGCGGGTTGTAGAAAAACTGGATGTCCGCCCGCTTGTCCTCGGTGATTTCCCCGAGGGCGGCGTAGAGGTCGCCGCCGGGCCGGCGCAGGATCGCGGCTTCGTAGGTCGGGTTGTCCTCGTTGTTGTCGTAGTGTCCCCGCGCGGGTTTGATCGTCGTCACAAGGTTGCCGCCCTTGCGCACTTCCAGTGGCACGCCGACGAGCCACGAGTTGGCGGTCCGCTCCTGGAACGGTTCCCCTGCGTAGGTCAGCGTGTACCCGCCGATCTCATACGTGTCGCCGGGAGCCAGAATCTGGCGATGGGATATCTGGAACCCCTTGGAGCCCAGCACTCCCAGGTAGAAGAGCACGATCCCCACGTGAATGAGGTACCCGCCATAACGCCGCTTGTTCCGCATCGTCATGTCCCACATCGCCGAGAACCAGCCTGTGGAACCTCGGTTCAGCCGGACACGGACGCCCTTCTGCACTTCGACGATGACGGTCACCAGGACGAACACGGACGACCAGACGCAGAGCAGGGCGTAGATCGTCCGAGCCCACGGGAACCCGCCGGGCTCTTGGATTCCGATCATGTAGAACGGATAGACGCAGATGAGCATCGCCACCGCGCCGACCCAAAGCGGCGTCGAGAAATTTCGCTTGAGGTTCGACCCAGACGCTTTCTTCCATGAGATCAGGGGCCCGATCCCCGTCATCACCATCAGGATCAAGCCGATGGGCACGATGAAGGTGTTGTAGAAGGGCTCCGAGACGGCGATCTTCCGCTCGATCCCCTGGGTCATCTGGTAATAGGCTTCCGAGATGACCGGGAAAGTCGTCCCTGCCAGAACGACGACCGCGCAGACGACGAAGATCCAGTTGTTCAGCAGGAACGCGCTCTCGCGCGACACGAGCGAGTCGAACGCGTTCGGGCTGCGCAGGTCCTCCCATCGGCGCATCGTCAGAACCGTGACCGACACGATCACGAACAGCAGGAACAGCACGAAGTAGATGAGCAGTTCCTTCGACTGCCCAAATGCGTGAACCGAAGAGAGCACGCCGCTGCGCACCAGCATCGTCCCGAAGATCACCAGGAGGAACGTCACCGTGATGAGGACGATGTTCCACACCTTGAGCATGTTCCGATGCTCTTGGATCATCACCGAGTGCAGGAATGCCGTGATGGTCAGCCACGGGAGCAGCGCCGCATTTTCGACGGGGTCCCACCCCCAGTAGCCGCCCCAGCCCAGCTCGTGGTACGCCCACGCGCCGCCCAGCAGCAGTCCCAGCGACAGCATGAGCCACGCCGAGATCGTCCACCGCCGGGAGCGCACGATCCACGTGCTGCTGCCGGCTCCCGCCATCAGCGCCCCGACGGCATAGGCGAACGGAACGCTCAGCAGGACGAACCCCGCGTAGAGCGCAGGCGGATGGAGCAGCATCGCGGGCGTCTGGAGAAGCGGATTCAGCCCCTTGCCGCGTATCGCCTCTCCGGCTTCGATGGCGGCGATGTGCGAGGCGTCCAGCCACTTGAACGGATGATCCACGCCGGGGATCAAGCCCGCCGACATCACCGCGAAGAACAACGTGATGATCGACAAGATGAGCAACGCGTAGTTCGTCACCGCCTCTTCGATGTTCTTGTTGAACAGGGCGACAAGAGCGGCGGTAGCCGCCTGGATCCATAGCCAGAAGAGCATCGATCCCGACATGCCGCCCCAGAGGGATCCCACCTTGTACCCGAACGGCTGCTGTTCGAGGGAGTTCGCCCAGACGTACTGCAGATGCCACATGTCCGACGCGAGGGCGTAGACGAGCGCCATCGTCGTCCACGTCACCAGCAAGCCGGTCGCGACCACCGCCCGCCTGCCGCTGCGAATCCATCCCGGAGCCCGCATCCGAAGCCCGTACCCCAGCGCGATAATCGACCACAGACCCGTCACTAGCGTCACGTACGTCGCTGCCGTCGCCAATGCGATCATCGAGCGCTCCCGGCAACTTCCGCCTTGGACCTATCCTGCGCCGCGCTCGCGGAAGTCTGCGCGTCAGAGGTCGCCTCGTATTTCGACGGGCACTTCGTCATCAGCTTCGACGCCTGGATCGTATTGGTCCCGGGATCATACGTCCCTTCGACGACGACTCCCTGCCCTTCCTGGAAGGAATCCGGCTTGAGCCCCTCGCGGTAGATGACGTTCACGAACGCCGTCTTGCCCTCGTCGCGGACCTTGAACCGGAGCTCGGGACCAGCCGGATCGAACTGCTCCGTCCCCTCCGCGACGAATCCATCCACCTGAATGCCGCGTTTCGACAGCACATGCTTCTCGGCGCTGACGAGCTGATCCGGCGTGAAATGCGTCAGGCTGGCTCCCTGCTTGGTGAACGTGGCGACACCAAAGGCGGCAGCGCCGATGGTCAACAGGGCTCCAGCGAGCACGAACTTGATGGGGCTTCGCCTCATGTCACATCCTCCGTCCTTGGGCGAGAAGCCGTTTCAATCGCTCCCGTCACTAGCATAGCCGATTCCTGGCGACTCACGCAGACCGTCGGCGTCGATTATCGCCGCGCGGCAAAATGCGCGACGAGCGCTTCAACGACTGCCTCGACGTTGGCGCTGGAAGCCTCAACCGTCACAGGCACGCCAAGCCGTTGGGCAGCGGTCGTCGTGATGGGTCCAATCGTAGCGACGCAGACGTCCGCCAGCCAATAGGAGGGCTCGAACCCGGAGGCTCGGATCGCCGCCGAGAAGTGCTCCACCGTCGATCCGCTGGTGAACGTGACCGCGTCGATCTCGCGAGCTTCGAGCAGCGCGCGCACCTCGTCCGCATCCGATGTCACAGGAACCGTGCGATACGCCGTCGGCGCGACGACGTTGGCTCCGGCTTCCGTCCATCCGGCGCGGAGCACGTCGCGGCCTTCTTCGGCGCGGGGCAGCAGCATCCGCAGTCCTCGAACCGAGTCGAACTCCGCCAGAACCGCCTCCGAACGCGACTGGGCGGGAACGAAGTCCGCAACGATACCCCGCGCCGCCAACGATGCTTGCGTCGCGGGCCCGATGGCGACGACGCGGGCGGAACCGAACGCGCGAGCGTCCTTGCCCGCCGAAACCAGTCGCGCCCAGAAGTGCTCCACCCCGTTGGCGCTGGCGAACACGATCCAGTCGAAGGTTTCCAACGAGGCGATGGCGTCGTCCAGCTCCGCGTAGGACTCCGGCGCTTCCGTGCGGATCGTCGGGAACTCGATGACCTCCGCGCCGCGCTCCGTCAGGAGCTCGACGAGCGAGCTCGCCTGGTCGCGCGCGCGCGTCACGACGACCCGCCGTCCGAACAGCGGACGCGCGTCGAACCATGCCAACCGCTCGCGGAGTTGGGCGACACCCCCGATGACGATGATCGCCGGAGAACCGATCTCCACCCGCACCATTTCGTCGGCGAGGGTTCCCAGCGTCGCGACGACCGCTCGCTGCTTGGGCGTGGTTCCCCACTGCACGGCGGCGGCGGGCGTGTCGGGCGACTTCCCCCCGGCGACCAGCTCCGCAACGATGCCGGGCAGGTTCCCGACTCCCATGAGGATCGCAATCGTATCGACGCTCTGGGCGAGGTTCCGCCACCGGACGGACATCGCGGGCTTGGTCGGGTCCTCATGACCTGTGACGAACGCGACGGACGAGGCGTAGTCGCGGTGCGTCAGCGGGATACCGGCGTACGCCGTCGCCGCGACGGGCGAGGTGACTCCCGGCACGATCTCGAAGGCGATGCCCGCTTGACGGAGCTCTTCCGCCTCCTCGCCGCCGCGCCCGAAGACGAACGGATCGCCGCCCTTGAGCCGCACAACCGTCTTGCCACTCTGCGCCGCTTTGACCAGCAGCACGTTCATGTCGTCCTGGGGAACCGCGTGATCGCCCGACCGTTTGCCGACGAAGATGCGTTCCGCCGTCTCCGGGGCCCATCGCAGAACCGCCGGATTCGCCAGCGCGTCGTAGAAGACGATGTCGGCGTGCTCGAGGCATTCCTTCGCCCGAAGCGTCAGCAGCTTCGGGTCGCCGGGGCCCGCTCCGACGAGGTATACGCATCCGCTCAAGAAGCCGCCCTTTCCAGAATGGCTCGCGCACCCATCGCGAGGATGCGCCGGGCGAGCTCGGAGCCGACGGCGACCGGGTCGTCGCCCGCGCCTGTATCCCTGAGAACCGCCGACCCATCCACACTCGCGACGACGCCCATCAGCGTTAGCGAGCCCATCTCAACAGTCGCATAGGCTCCGATGGGAACGTGGCAGCCCCCGCCCAGAGCCGCAAGAAAAGCGCGCTCGGCTGTTACCGCCCGCTCCGTGTCGGAGTCGTGGATCGCCGCCAGGAGAAGGCGGGTCGCCGCGTCCTTCTCGCGCGACTCGATCCCAAGCGCTCCTTGCCCGACAGCGGGAAGCATCGTCTCAGGTTTGAGAAGCTCGGCCGCCTCGGACAGCCGCCCAAGCCGAGAGAGCCCCGCCGCTGCGACGACGATGGCGTCCCAGCCTTCCGTTTCCATCTTGCGAATGCGCGTGTCGAGGTTCCCGCGTAGAGAGCCGATCCGCAGGTCGGGGCGTACGGCTCGGAGCTGGGCGGCGCGTCGCAGGCTGCTCGTCCCGACCCGCGCGCCGTCGGGGAGGTCCGCGAGTACCTTGCCGTCGCGGGATATCAGGGCGTCGAAGGGCGATTCGCGCTCCGGCACGGCTCCAAGGGTCAGTCCGTCTGGCAGGTTCGTGGGAAGGTCTTTGAGGCTGTGAACCGCGATGTCGATCTCTTCGAGCGCAAGGGCGCGCTCGATCTCCTCGGTGAAGAGCCCCTTGCCGCCGATTTCCGGGAGTGGGCGGTTCCTCTCGGCGTCGCCTCGCGTGCGGATGATCGTCGTCTCGCAGGCGAGCCCGGGATGCGCCTGACGAAGGGCGAACGCGACCGTCTCCGTCTGGGTTCGCGCCAGCAAGCTGCCTCGTGTGCCGATTCGTAGCGTGTTGGAGGGAACCGCACCGCGCGCGTCGGATGCGCTCGTCGATATCACCGCTTCACCGCTTCCCAGAGTGGTCCAATCCCGAATCCTAGTGTAACCAATGGCAAGCGGACTGCAAAGGGATGCCGATCGTCGGGCTGTCTCAGTCGCGCGAGCTCACTGCCAGAAGCGCCGTCAGCCGCTCGCGCGCCGCGTCGCTCTTGTGGGCTCGCAGGAGATCGAGGAGATCGGAATCGAGGAGTGCCTCGTAGTAGCGGCGACGAGCGTCGGCGCTCGGGATCGACTCCCCCGCGAGACGACGGGCTTCGGACATCAGGTCGCACAGGTCGGCGTATTCGGGCCCATATCGCGCCTCCAGCTCGCGGCGTATCCGAGTGCTCAGCAATGGGCTCGACCCGCCCGTCGAGACCGCGATTGCGAGAGCCCCGCGCTGAACGACCGACGGCACAACCGCCGTGCTCTCTTCGTGCGAGTCCGCAACGTTGACCCAGACGCCCGCATCGCGAGCCGCCTGCGCGACGGCTGCATTCACCTTTCGGACGCTCGTCGCGGCGAAGGCGAGCCGCATACCGGAGACATCGCTCGGAGCGAACGCGCGCTGCTCCCAAGCGATCCGACCCTGGCGAGCCCACTCCGCAACCTCTTTGGTCGCGTTGGGGCTCACGACCGTGACCCGACCTCCCGCCCCCAGCAGCGAGGCGATCTTGCGCTCTGCGACGGAGCCGCCGCCCACGACGAGCACCGGAACGCCGCCCAGATCGAGGAACAAAGGCAGCACCGTAGCTCCTCGTCCTATCCCAAGTCCTACACCAACGAGTCCGCTTCCCGCACGAGTCGCGCCATGGCGTCGCGGAAGTCGTCCCGGAGCTCAGCGACCGTGTGCTCCACGCCTTCCTGCATCATCGCGAGTTGGGCGAGGTACCGGCGGTGGGCTCGCTCCAAGTCTCCAAGGGCTTTCGCCATCTGGTCCCGCGCACGGCTCATCAGATCGACGGCTTCGCGCTTCCGCCGATCCCGATGGGCGGATTCATACGCCAGGTGGAGCAGCTCGCGGCAGTCCATCGCCTCCAACTGGAACTGGTTCACCGCCAGCCTCCAAGCGCGATTCCATTCGTCTTCGAGCCGGACGCCGCCGCGACGCATCGATGGCTTCTCCCACCGTCAAGCGACTGCACGGGCGAGCCGTCCCCGCAGTTGAGGGACGACCTCGCTGAACACGACCGCGCCCAAGATCAGAACGCCGCCCAGGTACTGCACCGGCAGCAGACGATCTCCGCCGAGGAGATGCCCGAAGATCGCCGCGAACATCGGCTCCGTGGTGATGATGATCGCCGTTCGCGCGGCGGAGAGCCGCTGCTGCGCCGCCGTCTGCACCGTGAACGCCAGCGCCGAGGCGACGATTCCAGTGAGACCGAGCGCGAACCAAGTCTCGCGCGGCGGCATCGTCACCGGCTCCACTGCGAGCCACGACATCGAGAAGACGATGGCGCACGACGCGACCTGCACCAACGTCAGAGCGCCGGCGTCGTGGCTGGCGGAGTACTGTGACAGGAGAGCGATGTGCAGCCCGAATGCCGCTGCGCACAGCAGCGTCAGTCCATCGCCGAACCGCAGCTCCGACGGGCTCTGCCCCGTAAGCAGCGCCATGCCGGCAAGCCCGGCGACGACGGTGACAACAGTCGCCCGACGTGGGCTCCGCCCGAAAAACAGCCGATCCGCTATCGGCGTGAAAACGACGAACAACCCCGTGATGAGACCGGAGTTCGACGCCGTCGTGTAACGCAATCCGAACGTCTGTAGGACGAACCCCAGGGCGAGAACGAGTCCGATCCCGCCTCCGACGCGGATCGTGCGCCAAGTCAGCCGCTTCGCTGAGAAGAAGCTGAGAACCACCGAGGCGATGGCGAACCGAATCGCCAGGAACCCCAAGACGCTGTAGCCGGAGATCGCGTCGCGCACGACGACGAACGACCAGCCCCAGACCGCCGTCATGGCGACGAGCGCGCCGGCGAGCGCCGTGTTCCTCATATCGGCGTCGACCGATGGGTCGTCACAGGAAGGAGCTCTCGTCTTTCGCTTCGTACTCGTCGACTGATCCGTGCCGCCGCACCCACTTCACCAACAGGACCTGAACTCCGAGCCCAATGAGCACGACCGAGATCGGGAACACCGCCGACCATAAAACGGGAACCAACGACTCGTCTCCGCGCAGGAGCATCAAGAGCCCCCGCAGAATGCCTATCACGCCGACCACGACGACCAGGAAAGGGATCGCCGCTATGATGACGTCCAAGACGAGAACCAGCGCGCTTCGGCGCGGTTCCGATCCGGCGTGCGTTTGCGGAGACATCAGCCAGGGAGCCTCGAGGAAACCAGGCAGCGAAACGTCACCTTCAGCGTGTCACAGACGGCTTGCGCGGGCAAGCCGAAGTCGGGTTTGTCCGCTCAAATCGGCTTGACACTCCCCAGTGCCCATGAGACAATTGCCCCTGGCGTTGTGACCGAATCGGGTTCCGTGCGCAGGTGACGTGAGGAAATGCCGCGCGGCGAACGTGGATGCATCGACACGACGCCAGAAAGACGCGAGCATTCGTACATGCCCCGCTGGCACAGCAAACATCGGGTCGTATGCAGACATGGCGCCGTGAGGTCATCTGTATACGGCTTCATGTTGTACGCGCCGCCAACGCACACCACCGCCTCCACGGTCCATCGTCGAACCTCATCGCACGCATCCCAACTAGGAGTCCGAAGTGGCTGAGTTCCGCACTGTGAAAGCTCTGTCTGTCGCCTTGGCGCTCGTCGTGCCGATCGCAGTCGGCTGCGGCAAGAAGGAAGACAAGCCCGCGCGTCCTGCCGCTCCCGCAGCGGCTGCTCCCGCCGCCGCCACAGCCTCTGGCGCGACCGGCACCGCTTCGATCAGCGGCAAGGTGACCTTCACTGGCACCGCTCCGAAGGCTGCGGCAATGAAGATGGATGCCGACCCCGCCTGCGCCAAGGCGCACACGTCGCCGGTCAAGAGCGAAGAGGTCGTCGTCAACGCCGACGGCACGCTCAAGAACGTGATCGTCTACGTCAAGTCCGGCATCTCCGGCACGTATCCCGCATCCGGTTCCCCCGAACTGGATCAGGTCGACTGCGTCTACACGCCGCATGTGATCGCCGTCCAGGCGGGCCAGTCGATCACGGTCCACAACAGCGATCCGACGCTCCACAACGTTCAGGCTTCGCCAGCCATGAACGCCGGCTTCAATCTGGCGATGCCGCCCAACACGCCGTCGATCCAGCAGACGTTCGCGCAGGCGGAAGCGTCGCCGGTCAAGTTCAAGTGCCAGGTCCATCCGTGGATGACGGCGTACGTGGGCGTGTTCAACCACCCGTTCTTCGCCGTGACCGACGGCTCCGGCCAGTTCTCCATCAAGAACCTGCCGGCTGGCAAGTACACCGTCGGCGTGTGGCACGAGAAGTACGGCGAGAAGACGTTCGACATCGAGGTCACGGACGGCCAGGCGGCGACGCAGGACGTCTCCGTCGGTAGCTGAGACCAGGATCGGTATGAGTCGTGCGAGCAGGGGCGTGGCACGACGCCCCTGCATCGCCTCCGGAGGGTGACATCGTGACGATCGGTACCCTTGTCTCTAGCGTTCGCCGCCGGATGGGTCCCGTGCTGTCACGCCGGACTCGCTCCCGTTGGGCGGCTATCTCCGTCGCCTCTCTCGTCAACGTCCTCTTGCTCCGCGCCGTCACCGCGCAGGAAGCCTATGCCCACCACGGCAAGTGGGGCATGCCGGAGAACGTCTCCGTCCAGGGCGCGCAAATCGATGGGCTCTTCTGGTTCGTGTTTGCGCTGACGGGCGTCGTTTTCATCGGCGTCGAGCTCGCGCTCGTCATCGCTCTGGTCCGGTATCGGGCTCGACCCGGCGCTCGCGCGACCTACTCTCACGGCAACAACAAACTCGAGATCATCTGGACCGCTGTTCCGGCGCTGTTCTTGGCGGCGCTGGTTCTCATGACGCAGCGCGTCTGGGCACAGATCAGGCCGGCCGACCAGTTCACGGGAACCGTGCCAAGCCGCGCCATCGAGATCGAGATCGTCGCCCAACAGTTCGCGTGGAACATCCGCTACGCCGGAGCCGACGGCGTGTTCGGGAAACGGAACCCGGCGTTGGTCGATGCCATGAATCCCATCGGTTTGGATTACGACGACCCAGCGTCCGCAGACGATATCCTGACGATCAACCAACTGCACTTCCCAGTGGGTCAGCCCATCCGTGTCCGGCTCACGTCACGCGACGTCATCCACTCATTCTTCCTGCCCGAGTTCCGCGTCAAACAGGATGCCCTTCCGGGGTTGCTGGTCAACGTCGCGTTCCAAGCGCAGAAGGCAGGCAGCTATGAGATCGCCTGCGCCGAGCTATGCGGACTGGGCCACTACCGCATGAAGGGCTATGTCACGGTCCACGAGTCCGAAAGCTCATTTCAGCAATGGCTGAGCGAGCAGGCGGCGGAGCTCCAGGCGACCCAAACCGACGAGTCGGCGGCTCCCGCAGCCCCCGAAGCCGCAGCCCCCGCCGCTGACGCCGAAGCCCACTGACTCCCACCGGCGTCGACAAGGAGATAGGAATGCACGCGACTCCCGTGGTCGGACACGACATGGCTCACGATGAGCAGCATGTCCACGAGCAGGAGCTCGGGTTCCTGCGCAAGTACGTCTTCTCCACCGACCACAAGGTCATCGGGCGGCAATTCCTTTTCACGACGCTGTTCTTCTTCATCATCGGCGGGTGGCTCGCCATGATGGTCCGCTGGCAGCTCGCTTGGCCCGGAGCTCCGATGCCGCTGGGCAAGCTGCTGCCCAAGGCGATGGCTCCGGGCGGCATCATGCTGCCGGAGTTCTACAACTCGCTCTTCACGATGCATGCGTCGGTGATGATCTTCTTCGTCATCATCCCCCTGCTGGTCGGGGCGTTCGGGAACTTCATCGTCCCGCTCCACATCGGGGCGCGCGACATGGCGTTCCCCCGTCTGAACATGTACTCCTACTGGCTCTTCTGGCCCGCCGCCGTCATCGCTCTGGCAGGGTTCGCCGTCGAGGGCGGCGCGATGGGAGGCGGCTGGACGGCGTACCCGCCGCTAAGCGTCGTCACCGAAGGGCTGGGCATCAACTGCTGGTTGATCGCCGTGCTGCTGGTCGGGTTCTCATCGCTGGCGGGCGCGGTCAACTACATCACGACAATCGTGAACATGCGCGCTCCCGGCATGTCGTTCTTCCGCATGCCGCTCACGGTCTGGGCGCTGTTCATCACGTCGCTGCTGACGGCTCTGGCGACGCCCGTGCTGACCGCCGCTGTGGGTATGGTCCTGCTCGACCGCACGGTGGGCACGAGCTTCTTCCTGCCGCAGGGGTTGGTCGTGGGCGAGACGATGTTCCACGGTCAGGGCGGGAACCCGCTCCTGTTCCAACATCTGTTCTGGTTCTACTCCCATCCGGCGGTCTACATCATGATTCTGCCGGGGATGGGGGTCGTGTCGGATGTTCTCTCGACGTTCTCACGGAAGCCCATCTTCGGGTATCGGGCGATGGTGTACTCCCTGTCGGCGATCGCCGGACTCGGCTTCGTCGTGTGGGGTCACCACATGTTCCAGAGCGGGATGAACCCGATTCTGGGGACGACGTTCATGGTCTCGACGACGTTCATCGCGTTGCCGTCGGCGATCAAGACGTTTAACTGGCTGGGAACCCTCTGGGGCGGCACGATCCGCTTCACGACGGCGATGTGCTTCGCGCTCTCGTTCGTCTCCATGTTCGTCATCGGCGGACTGAGCGGCATCTTCATGGCGTCGTCGGCGGTTGACATCTACATCCACGACACGTACTTCATCGTCGCGCACATTCACTACGTCCTCTTCGCCGGCAGCGCGATGGCGATCTTCGCGGGCATCTACTACTGGTACCCGAAGATGTTCGGCAGGACGATGAACGAGCTGTGGGGCAAGATCCACTTCTGGCTGACGTTCGTCTCGCTGAACGGCGTGTTCTTCCCCATGCACGTCCTGGGCATGGGCGGGATGATGCGGCGCATCTACGACCCGACGCAGTACGCGCATCTGCAGCACCTCCAGCCGATCAACGTGTTCATCACGATCTCGGCGTTCGTCTTGGGCGTCGCGCAGATCCCCTTCATGATCAACTTCCTGGGTTCCCTTCGCTGGGGCAAGGTCGCGGGCGACAATCCGTGGCAGGCGAACACGTTGGAGTGGCAGACGACCTCTCCGCCCATCCCGGAGAACTTCGAGACGATTCCGGTCGTGCACCACGGACCGTACGAGTACAGCAGTCCTCTCACCGACGAGGACTACCTGCCGCAGACCCAGGATGTCGGCGTCGCGTCGGAAAGCGCCCACGGTCACTAGTGGGACGAACGCTCGAAAGGCTCGACGATGAGATCGACACAGAACCCCAAGCTCCATCGGTTCGCAGTCCTGGTCGCCGCATGCACCCTCCTGCTGCTCATCGCCGGAGCCCTGGTCACCAGCACCGGGTCCGGCTTGGCGGTTCCCGACTGGCCTCTGTCGTACGGCATGCTCTTCCCGCCGATGGTCGGAGGCATCCTCTACGAGCACGGACATCGCATGATCGCTGGAGCCGTCGCGATCATGACAGCGGTCCTCGCGGTCTGGGTGTCCCTCCGCGACGCGCGGCGCTACGTCCGCATTCTCGCGGGGATCGCGTTCGTCGCCGTGATTCTGCAAGCCGTCCTGGGAGGGCTGACCGTCATCTTCCTGCTTCCGACGGCGATCTCGGTCAGTCATCTATCGCTGGCGATGGGCTTCTTCGGCATGGTTCTGTCGCTTGCCGTGTTCACGTCGCCGTCGTGGGAGCAGGTGCCCCAGTTCCCCACCAACTCGGCTATCCTGCATCGCCTGACGCTCCTCGCGGCGCTCGCGGTCTATGCGCAGACCGTGTTGGGCGCGTGGGTGCGGCACGCCGGCGCAGGACTGGCGATCCCGGACTTCCCGATGGCATACCGGGCGCTCATCCCGTCCTTCGGACCCGAATCCCTCGAGCTCTACAACCGTTGGCTCATCTACGACCTGGACCTGCCCCCGACCACGAGCGGGCAGATCGCCCTCCACTTCGCGCACCGCGTCGGCGCTGTCGTGACGACGCTCATCGTCCTCGCCCTCATCGTCGAGACGTTCCGTCGGTATCGCCACGAGCGCGTGTTCGTCACCCTCGCGACAGCCCTCGCCGTGCTGCTGCCGTGCCAGATCGCGCTCGGCGCGGCGACCGTATGGCTGCGCAAGGGCGTCCTTCCGACCACGGCTCACGTCGCCGTCGGAGCCCTGATGTTCGCCTCGACGCTGGTCTACCTGCTGCAACACAGGAAGCGCTGCATTATCGTCGCAGAACCTGCGGTTTCTGCGGCGACGGCGCATGGATCGCGCGCATGAGCGTCGCATCGCTGCCCATCGTTCGCCGCCGCGCGTCGGATTTCATCGAACTGACGAAGCCGCGCATCACCTTCCTCGTGTCGGTGACGGCGCTCGTCGGCTACTGGGTGGGCTCGGGAGCGTCCATCGACTGGACGGCGCTTGCGCACCTGCTCATCGGAACCGCGCTCTCGGCATCCGGCGGCAGCGCGTTGAACCAGTACATCGAGCGCGAACACGACGCGAAGATGCGCCGCACGATGTCGCGCCCCATTCCGACCGGCAGGATTCTGCCGAGCGAAGCGCTGTGGTTCGGAACCGGACTCACGGTGGTCGGCTGCGCCCACCTGTGGGTGTTCACCAACGCTCTGACGGCGTTGCTCGCCCTGGCGACGGTGGTCAGCTATATCGGGCTGTACACGCCGTCGAAGCGCGTCACGTCGCTCTCGACGGTCATCGGGGCGATCCCCGGAGCTCTCCCGCCGCTGGGCGGATGGGCGGCAGCTCGCGGGACGCTCCACGCCGAAGCCTTCGTGCTCTTCTCCATCGTCTTTCTGTGGCAGGTGCCGCATTTCCTCGCCATCGCCTGGATGTTCCGCGAGGACTACGCCCATGGTGGGTTCCCGGTGTTGCCCGTGCTGGACACGAACGGTACGGTGACCGGCAGACAGATCGCTCTCGCGACCCTGGCGCTCGTGCCGATCAGCCTGGCTCCGAGCGTGATGGGGTTCGCGGGGGTCGTTTATTTCGTCGGAGCCCTTGTGTTGGGGGCGGCGTTCTTGGGGGTCGGTGTGCGGCTCGCCGTGCGACGGACGGTGCCGGAGGCGCGGCGTCTTCTGCTGGCGTCGGTGGCGTACCTGCCGCTGTTGTTCGGTCTGTTGATGCTGGATCGGGTTCCGTATGGATTCTGATCTGCCAGAAGTCGATTCCGTCAAGCAGAACCGGATCGTCGTCCACGTTCAGGGGTTCAAGTCCCTCTACGACCAGACGTCAATCGAGATACGTCCGCTCACAGTGCTTGCCGGGCAGAACAGCTCGGGCAAGTCGAGCATCATGCAGCCGTTGCTTCTCATGAAGCAGACGCTTGATCCGGATCGATATTCGCAAAGCGAGGGCGACCTGAGGTTGTCCGGGGCGCTGCTGAATTACTCGCTGCCTGACAACTTCCTTTCTCGCATCCCGGAGAGAGAGCCGGCGGATATGCTAAATATCGGATTCACACATCCGAATCCGAGTTTAGGGCTCTGCCTATGGCTTCGATTCGAACGCGCTGACGCGCATTCGGGAAAGCTCGTCCTGACCGAAATGCGATTCAGCGACAACGCTGCTGGCATAAGAACGATCCATCCGAGAATGTCCGCCGACGAGATCATCGAGCTTTTCGGAGTTTTGAAAGAAACCGTCGACCTTCGTATCGAAGCGGATCGATGCTTTTTGACCGCAACCGCAAAACCACGAGATGCGACGGGTTGGCATATACGACCTTATATTCCTCCGATCGAACTATGGATCGAACCTTGGATCCGACGCATCCTCTACGTTCGCGGAAATCGCCGCGACGTTGGACGGTATCCGATACTCGTGCAGGAACGAGATCCGTTCCCGGGTACCTTTGATGAGTTCACGGCATCGGTTGTCGCCGCCTGGCACGAGTCCAACGATCCTAGAACCGGCGATCTGACAAAACAGTTGCGATCTCTTGAGCTGGCTTCCGACTATCGCGTCCAACGAATCGATGGGATGTACATCAGCATTCAGATCGCTCGGATGCCGAAAGGCGAAGACCCTTTTTACGACAACCTTTACGACGTCGGAATCGGAGTGCGCGCCGTCTTACCCGTTCTGGTCGCGCTCTTGTTCGCGGAGCGCGGACGCGCCGTGTACCTCGAGCACCCGGAGCTCCACCTCCACCCCAAGGCTCAGTGGAACCTAGCGAAATGCCTCGCCGACGCCGCCAAGCGCGGCGTACAGGTGATCGTCGAGACGCACAGCGACCTGCTGCTGTTGGGCATCCAGACACTTGTCGCCAAGGGGGAACTGTCGCCCGATTTAGTCAAGCTGCACTGGTTCAAGCGTGAGGACGATGGGCGAACTGCGGTGGATAGCCGGGACCTCGACAAGCGAGGCAGATTCGGCGATTGGCCCGAGGACTTTGGCGAAGTGACAATGAAGGCACAGCGCACATATCTTGACGCCCAGCGAACCCATCGCGACCGATGATGGA
>VGLH01000040.1 GCA_016866785.1 Candidatus Poribacteria bacterium | reverse complement strand
CGGATGTTGTTCGTGCCCTCGTTCGTGCGGGTGCAGCGCGTTCAGGGGCTTGAAGCCGGGGTCGCCTATCGCGCCTACTACTTCGATCCCAAAGAGGGCGGCGAGTACGACGCCGGCGCGGCGGAACCGGATGATCAGGGAAACTGGCGTCCGCCGAGCCCGCCTCGGTTCCAGGACTGGGTGCTGGTTCTCGAAGCTGAGAACGCCCGCGTCGCCTGATGCCGCCTCCCGCGCAGACATCGAAAGGAGTCGTGTTGACTCGACTTACGCCGATCCTCGCCGCCGTCATCCTGCTCTTGGGAGCCTGTTCCCGGTCGGACCGGCGAGCCGAAACGATCCGTGTCGCGACGGACGCGAGCTATCGCCCGTTCGAGTATTACGACGAATCCCGCGAGCTCGTCGGGTTCGACATCGACCTGATGCGGGCGCTCGCCGAACGCGCCTCGCTGTCCGTCGAGTTCATCAACCAGCCGTTCGACGGGATCATCGCGGGCTTGGAATCGGGAAAGTACGACGCGGCGATCTCCGCCATGACGATCACTCCCGAGCGTGCTGAGCGCGTGCTGTTCAGCGACCCCTACTATGACGCCGGGCAGGTCGTTGCCGTCCGCTCGGAGGACATGAGCATCCACGGGTTCGCGGACCTGACCGGCCGGCGCATCGGCGTCCAGCGCGGGACGACGGGAGCCCTCAAGGCGCGCGACGTCGCGGGCGCCACGCTGAGCGAATACGACACGATCGACCTCGCGTTCCTCGCCCTTGAGAACGGAACCGTCGATGCCGTGATCAACGACGAGCTGACATCGCGCGCCATCGCCGCCGCGCGCGGGTCGGTGAAGCTCGTGGGAGCGCCGTTGACGGAGGAGCGCTACGGCATCGCCTTGCGCAAGGACCGTGAGGAGCTCGCCGCGCGACTGAACGCCGCGCTGGCGACCGCCCGCGCCGACGGCACGCTGGCTGCGCTCGACCGCAAGTGGATTCAGGGCCCATAGCGTGGATAGGCTCCGCTACCTTCTGGGCGGGCTCGGTACGACCCTCCAGTTGCTCACGTGCTCGCTGGCGATGGGTATCGCCCTCGGGCTGATCCTTGTGCTTCTCCGCAGATCGCGCATCGCGCCGCTGCGCTGGGCGGCAGTCGGCTACGTCGAGCTCGTCCGAGGCATCCCGCTCCTCGTGCTCCTCCTATTCGTCTATTTCGGCGTCCAGAGCATCGTCGGACTGCGGTTCCGCATCTCCGAGTTCTGGGCGGCGGTGAGCGCGTTCGGCATCTGCTACGGGGCGTACATCGCGGAAGTGTTCCGGGCTGGCGTCGAGTCGGTTCCCGCTGGTCAGACAGAAGCCGCCAGAGCGCTCGGACTGACGCCGTGGCAGTCGATGCGCTTCGTCATCCTGCCCCAAGCGATTCGGAACACGCTGCCCGCGCTGGTCAACGAATCGGTCGCACTGCTCAAAGACACTTCGCTGGCGACGGTCATCGCCATCCCTGAGATTACGCAGCGGGCGCGGCTGGAGGTCGCGCGAACCTACGACACGTTCGGCGTCTGGGGGTCCGTCGCCGCCATCTATCTGGTGCTGACCCTGGGTCTTTCGGTTCTGTCGAGGTCGCTGGAGCGGAGGCAGTTCGGTGCCCATCATCGCCGTCCGAGACTTGCGTAAGTCGTTCGGAGCTCACGAAGTCCTCGGTGGCATCTCGCTCGACGTCCACGTCGGCGAAAAGGTCGCCATCATCGGGCCCAGCGGTTCCGGCAAATCGACGTTCCTACGATGCCTGAACGGCATCGAAACGCCGAGCGCCGGGACGATCCGTATCGACAGCACGGCTGCCCAGCCGACGGACGGCTCGCCGGTCAGACCTCGCGCCGACACGGGCATGGTCTTTCAGCAGTTCCATCTGTTCCCGCACATGACCGCACACGCCAACATCGCGCTGGCTCCCCACCGGGTTCTGCGGCTGCCGCGACAGAATGCCTCCGACCTCGCCGATGCCTTGCTCGAAAAAGTCGGGCTCGCCGACAAGCGCGACGCGCTTCCGGCGCAGCTCTCGGGCGGACAGCAGCAGCGAATCGCCATCGCGCGCGCCCTGGCGATGTCTCCGCGCGTCATGCTGTTCGACGAGGTGACGTCAGCCCTCGATCCCGAGCTGGTCCACGAAGTGCTCCAGGTCATGCGCGCCCTCGCAGACGAAGGGATGACGATGCTCATCGTCACCCACGAGATGCGCTTCGCAGAGGAGGTCGCCAGCCGCGTGCTCTTCATGGACCACGGAACCGTCGTCGAGGACGGACCCCCGGCGCAGGTGCTGCGGTCGCCGGAGAGCCCACGGGCGAAGGCGTTCCTGCATAGCGTTCTCTGGTGATCGGGTCGGTTGCCCGTCACGCGGCGTGTGTTTCCGCCGTTCAGTTGTGCAGAGCGATTTCCGATTGACGTACCGAGAAGGCGGCTCTAAACTCCCGCGCGGCGTTCCCGATGGGAGCCCGACGCGTGCGCGGGATTCGTCAGGTCCATGCGAGGTGTGCGATATGCCATTGGGTGAGTTGGGCGATCTGAACGCGACGAACTTTGACCGAGAAGTGCTCCATGCGTCGGAGCCCGTCGTCGTCGACTTCTGGGCGGAATGGTGCGCCCCGTGTCGCGCGATTGCGCCGGTCATCGGCGAGCTGGCTCAGGAGTACCAAGGCAAGCTTCGGTTCCGCAAGCTGAATGTCGATGAGAACCAGGGGCTTGCGGGCAGGTTCGGCGTGCAGAACATCCCGACGCTTCTCATCTTCAAGGATGGCGCGGTCGCGGGTCAGATCATCGGCATGCAGCCCAAGTCCGACATCAAGCGCCACTTGGAGCGCCATACCCCCTAACCCATGCGCGAGTCCACTTGGCGATCCCTTTACGACGCCGTCGGGAGTCCCGTGGCGAAGGTCGCCATGCGCGCTGCCGCCGTGTTCGATAGCAAGGCGCGCGAAGTCCTGTCAGGTCAGCGAACGTGGCGCTCGGAGCTCGCACGCAAGCTCGCCGAAGCCCGCTCCGCCGACCGCACGCTCTGGTTCCACACGACGTCGGTCGGCGAGTTCGAGCAAGCCAAGCCGGTCATCGCCGCCCTGCACCCCGACCATCGCATCGTCGTGACCTGCTTCTCGCCGTCGGTGTATCAGGCGATTGGGCGCTATCCGCACGCCGACGGGTCCTGCTACCTGCCGTTCGACTCCCGCCGAGAGGTGAACGCGCTGTTGGACCTCGTCCGGCCGAGCGCGGTCGTGTTCAGCAAGTTCGACGTGTGGCCCAACTGCGTGTGGGAGGCATCCCGCCGAGGGATTCCGGTTGCCCTGATCGCCGGGACGATGCACGCCAAATCGACGCGTCTGATTCAGCCGGTCCGAGGGCTCATGCAGCACGTCTATCCCCATCTGGCGCTGCTCTGTGCCGTGACTCAGGAGGACGCCCACCGGCTTCGCGTGCTGGCGGGGAAGGGCGCGAACATCGTCGTGACCGGCGACACGCGGTTCGACCAAGTCGAGGCGCGCGCGCGCCGATCCGAATCCGAGCCGCTGCCCACGGCGCTCGAAGGTTGGAACGGCTTCACACTAATCGCCGGCAGCACCTACGCAGCCGACGAACAGGTCGTGATCCCCGCATTCGTCGCCCTGCGAAAGCAGATTCCGAGCTCTCGCCTCATCGTCGTGCCGCACGAACCCACGCCGAGCCACGTCGCGATGACGCAGAAAGCGCTGAACCGTGCAGACCTGCGATCCGTATGCCTGTCCGCCGTCGATGCGAGGGCGGACGCGCGCCGGGCTGACGCGCTGATCGTCGATCGAGTTGGTCTGCTCGCCCGGCTCTACGCCGCTTCGGACGCCGCCTTCGTCGGGGGCAGCTTCCATCGGCGCGTTCACAACGTCATGGAGCCTGCGGCGTTCTCGAAGCCGGTCCTCGTCGGACCGCTGACCGACAACTCCTCGGAGGCGGCGGGGCTGCGAGCGTGCGGCGGCAGCATCGCGGTCACCGGCAGCGACGATCTCGCCGAAGCCCTCATCCGGCTTGCCCAAGACGCGGAACGGTGTCACCGTATCGGCACAGCCGGGAGACAGTTCATCGTGGTCAATCTCGGAGCGAGCGACCGGACGCTCGAAGCGCTGCGAGCCCATGTACTCCCCGCGACGACCGAGCGGCGCTGACCCAACCTGCGTGGAGCGATGCCGTCGTGGTCTCATTTGTCTGGAACCGAATCCGCGAGCTCTACGAGGCGGAGGTGGCGCACCATTTCCTGCTTCACCTGAACACCCGCGACATCGTCGCGCACAACGTCTTCGGATACATTCCGTTCTCCGACTACCTGCTGTGGAATGTCGGACAGCTTGGCGACGAGTCGGTCAATTGGCTCCTCATGGCGTACGACCGATCCTTGGGAGCCGTGTTCCCGCCCGATCTCCGCGTGCGCGGCGGCGAGCGCGCCGACTACCAGTGGCGGTTCGGTCTCAACGCGACGCTCTACAAGTTCGCCCAGAGCTCCTCCGTGGCGGGGAACGACCGGGCAGCGCTCGGAGCGCTGGCGGCGTTGTCGCTGCTCGACGTCGAGTTCGGCAAGTGCGCGCAGGACGATAGCGCTGATGAGAAGCCCTTCGCGCGGATGCGCGACGACCCGACCTTCCAAGCGATCCTCGCGACTCAGCCCCGCTACCAATGGAAGCACCTCAACTCAGGAATCCGTGCCGCGCGCTCCGGCGTCGACCGGAACATGGCGCTCGGAGACGTCATCAACCGGTTCGACGGGCTGCTTCACGGGAACCCGTACGGGCGACGGGTCGCCATCCTGATCGAGCGCGTCGAGATGATGGCTCCCAACCGCCATCGCTCCCGTCGCAACGAGCCGATCGGGAACACCGAGTCGATCCTACTCACCGAGACGCTCGCCCGCTGGTCTTACGACAAGGTGATCCGCGCTCGCCGTAATCTGTTGGTGATGACGACGCAGAACCTGGCGGATGTCGCCCCGGAGATCCTCGACAGCCGCGAGCTGGTCGTGCTGGAAGTGCCTCTGCCGGAGCTTCAAGAGCGGCGCGCGTTTCTGAGACATCTGGGGCTCTTCACGGAGCACTGGCAGCCGCCCCCAGAACCCAAGGAAGGCGAGGAGCCGGTCAAGGACTGGCCCCCCTTCCGGCAGAGGACGCAGTACCCCGACCGGCTGCGCTACTCGGAAGGCTTCAACCAGCGCGACGCCGCCCAGCAAACCGCCGGGCTGACGCTCAGCAGCATTTACGACGCGATCCTGCCCAGCACGATCCATTCCACGGCGGTGAGGTGGGAGGACCTGCACGAACGCAAAGCGCGCGAGGTGCTCGACTTCTCACGCGGGCTGCTCGAACTTGTGCCGCCGGATACGCCTCTGGAGCACGTCGGCGGGCTGACGCACGTGGGTCGCTACTTTCAGGAGGTCATCACGCGTCTGCTCGCAAGCGACCGCGTTGCCGTGCCCAACGGCGTCTGGCTGTTCGGACCGCCGGGAACCGGCAAGAGCATGACGCTTCACGCGCTGGCACGCAGCACGATCGTGCCGGTGCTCCGACTCCGAATGCCGCACGAACTGGGCATTCGACCCGCAGAGCTAGGACTCGCGGCAGAGGACGCGTACGCGAATGACCTGATGTTGGCGCTGAACTACGCGCGCTCGATCGGACCCTCGGTCGTCTTCATCGACCGTGTCGACGAGACGTTCCGCCGGGGCAGCACGGCTTTGGGACGCGCTCCGACCTCACGCGCGACCGGCATGCTCCTCGACTGGATGTCGCGCCCCGACACGCGCTGCCAAATCCTGTGGGTCGGCGCATCCTCCGCGCCCGAGCTGGTCGAACCGAGCCTCGTCGCCGTGCCGCTGATGGATACGCTCGTCTATCTGCTGCCGACACCCCAGGAACGCGCGGACATCCTCCGCAAGGTGTTGCTGCATACGCACGTGCCGTTCAGCGGCGACATCCCGTTCGAGGAGCTGATGCGCCAGCCCGCAGCCGAACGTCTCACCGGCGAGGACCTCGCGACCATCGTCGTCCGCGCCTCGCGACGCGCCTCGGTCTCCGGCAGATCGCAAGTCGTCCGAGACGACCTGCTGGCGACGCTCAACGACTTCGCATCAGAATCGACACCGATGGAGACGGAGTGGAGATCGCTGCAAGCGGCGAGGTTCTCCACCGCCAGGACGCAACTTCCAGACGTGATCCTTCCGCCACTCGCGGCGTCCATCTTGGATGGATCGCGCGTCGCCAAGGAGCGCATCGACGCTCGGCTCCGCGAGTTGTCACACCTGATGTCGCCGACAGGCGTCTGACTCGTCGTTGCCCTGTTCGGCTCGATGCGTTAGACTGCGCTCGTCGCCTGCGATAGACGCGGGCATCCTGCCTGAGCTCTTGCCGCATGACCGGTGTCATCGCGACGCTTCTCCTCGCCATCGACGCCTTCCTGCTCCTCCTCGCATTGGGCGTCGGGCTCTGGCGCGTCCGTCGTGGGATGCGACAGCGCGAACGGCGTCTCGTGGTCCAGGGATGGTTCACGATCCTCTCGTCATGGATCCCTCTGTTCATCGTCGCCTTCCCAACCGCCGCCTACCTCTGGACGGAAAGCCTGTGGTTCCGGCAGTTCGTGACCAGCACCGGCGCGCCTTCGCGCTATGAAACGGCGTTCTGGCGCATCATCGGGTTCCATTGGAGTGTGTTCGGCAAGTTCGCCCTCTGCGGCGGCGTGTTCCTGCTCGCCAATGTGGTCGTGGCGCGAATGGTCTGTCCGCTCCCGAAGGAGTTCGCGAGCTGGGTCTCGCTCCACACGCGCTTCGTCCACCGCATGTTGGCGGTCGCCGCGTTCCTCTTGAGCGGCATCATCGCGTTTGTGCCGATGCGGCTGTGGGAAGACTTCGCGAGCTATGGGGCGTTCGAGCGCGGGCACGGTCGCGTTCCCGCCATTGTGAGGCTGGAGCTCCCTCACGGCGGTCAGCCTGAGCATGCCTACCTCCCAGCGGATCGGAACGGACGATTCCAGGCGGATCTCGAGCGGTTCGCCCAAGCCGTGACACAATCGCTCACTCCCAAGATCGAGGCGCTGCCGGACGTGCGCGTCCTCGGCGCGGAGAGCCCCGCCGCCGGACACCGGATCACTCGCGAGCACTACGTGATTCAGGGGTTCCTGGGACCGACTGCGCTCAACCACCAGGGCGAACCGACCGCGTATGATGTCTACCTCGCCCTCAGAGGTCCCACCGTCTTGGAGCCCGTCGAAGAGACCCCTGACGTGCTCGACGCAGAAGCCCAGCGGCAGCGACGCACCGGCGAGAACTACCGAAAGATGCAGGTGTTCCGCGCTTCCGTCGAGCGGGCGGACCTCGGTATCGCCGTCGATGGGCTGTCGGAGCAGTTGCTGAACTCCAAGTACCTGCGCGACGGTTTCGCGGACCCCATCTTCCACAAGAACGTCGGTTACTTCCTGTTCCAGTATTCCGCGGTCTGGTGGACCAGCCTGTGGGTGAAGGTGATGGTCTGGCTGGCGTTCGCGTTCATCGCCTACCAGTATCGGTTCTACTACCACCGGGACGCCCACTCGATGACGGCGGCGGTCGTCGGTGCGACCGTTCACGGCACGGTGTTGTGGATCATCCAGATGGCGGTCGGCATCTGGCGCTCTCGCGTCGTTGCGGAAGGGCTTCTCTATGCCCGACCGTCACCGATCAAGAGCGGGCGTGTTCCCGTTGGGGTCAGCTATGTAGACCTGAAGCAGATCGAAGCCTATCCGGTCTACACGCTCGTCGTGATCGTGCTGATGTGCGTGCTGATCGTCAACATCTTCCTTCGGCAGCGGCGCATCTGGGCGTCGGTGGGCATCGCTTGGGTGGGAGCCTATCTTGCGATCATCTGGGGGTATCCCGCGATCCAATACGTGCTGCGCGTGCGTCCCAACCCGCTGCGCATGGAGCGCGTGTTCCTACAGAACCACATCTCACTGACGCGCCAGGCGTTCAACCTCGAGTCCATCGCTCAGAGCGGGGTCATCCGCAAGCTGGCGCAGTATCAGGACATCGTCGCGCACCCCGAGGTGCTCAAGAACGTCCAGCTATGGGACCGCCGCGTCATGTGGGAGCGGCTGCAGCAGAGCCACACGCTGCAACGCTATTACGAGTTCCACCGCGATCCCGACGTTGACCGGTACGAGGTGAACGGCGAAATGCGCCAGGTCGTGGTCGCCGCGCGTGAACTGAACCCGACGTGGCTCGCAGGGCGCGAGTGGTTCAGCAAACGGCTCAAGTACACGCACGGATACGGCGTCGTCGTCTCGCCGGTCAATGAAGTCGAAGACCCCGGCGTGCCCCGTTTCTGGCTGAAGGGCATCCCTCCCAAGACTCCCGGCGACACCGGCTTCGAGTCGGTCACCATCAAGCAGCCCCGCATCTACTACGGCGAGCTGACGAAGGACTACTCCATCGTCAACACGGCGGAGCTGGAATACGACTATCCCATCGAGGCGGACTTCGCGACGACGCAGTACGACGGCATCGGCGGAGTCCGAATAGGGGGCGGGCTTCGACGTCTCGCTTTCGCCAGTCGTCTCAACGAGCCGCTTCGCGTCGCGCTGTCGTCCGCCCTGACGCCCGAATCGAGGGTGCTCTACCATCGGCAGGTGGAAGAGCGCGTCCAGCGCATCGCGCCCTTCCTGGAGTTCGACCCCGATCCGTTCCTCGTTATCGGCAAGGATTCCGGTAGGCTGTGGTGGGTCATCGACGCGTATACGGTGAGCACGCGGTATCCCTATTCCCAGCCGTTCCGAGCGCTCGACACGACCGGCAAGCCCGTCAACGATCTCGGCGGCGATTACCACACGGAGCCGGACCTCAAGCGGTTCAACTACATCCGCAACTCGGCCGTCGCCGTGATCGACGCGTACCACGGCAGCGTCTACATCTACGCCACCGACGTCAACGATCCGATGATCCAGATGTACATGCACCTGTTCCCGCAGGTGTTCACGCCGATGGACGACATGCCGGAGGAGGTGCGCACGCATCTGCGGTTCCCGGACTATTTGACATGGGTTCAGTCGTCCGTCTACGCGCTGTATCACGTCCAAGACCCGGTCATCTTCATCACGGGCGGCGACGCGTGGAAACTGCCGCGAGAGCTCTTCCACAGCAACGGTCTGCAGCCGATGATGCCCTACTACACGGTTCTCACCCTCCCCGGCATGTCGAAACCTGAGTTCGTCAGCGTGCTGCCGTTTGCGCCGCCTGCGACCACGAAGCGGCTGACCGCATGGATTGTCGCGCGCTCGGATCGAGAACACTATGGCGAAGTACGGGCTTACGCGCTCTCACGCTCCGAAGAAGTGGACGGGCCCGAGCAAATCGAGAACCGCATCGACCAGGACACGGAGTTGTCGGGGCAGTTCACGCTGTTGGGCGCAGCCGGTTCCGAGGTGATCCGTGGGAACCTGCTGCTGCTGCCGGTCCGGACGGTCAGCGGCGAGGACGCATTGTTCTACACGGAGCCGGTCTATCTGCGAGCGACGGCGGAGGCTGGTCAGAGCATGCCCGAGCTCAAGTTCGTCGTTGTGATCGCCGACGACAAGCTCGCCGTGGACGCAACGTTTGAAGCATCCCTCCGCAAGGTATTCCGCGTCGGGCAGTTCGGCATCGCATCGGGGAGCATCGTAGACGCCGGAAAGAGCCCCGTGCAGAACGCGGTGGTGACTCTGGTCGCGGCGGACGGGGCGACGCTGGCGAACCCGGGCATCAGCGATGCGACCGGGAAGTTCCGAGTCGAGAACATCCCGCCTGGGAAGTATACGCTCCGGATCGCGCGGGAGGGCTTCCGCACGTCCGACACTCCCGTCGATGTGCAGCCCGGTATCCCGGTCGAACTGGCGCTTGCGCTCCAGCGATCCGAGGCAAAGCCCAAGCCCGTACGCTCGCTCGCGGACATTGCGGCATCCGCGAACCAAGCCCTTCAGCAGTATCTGAAGATGACCGGCGAGGGGAAGCTGATGGACGCCGCGAAGGCGCTCGAGCTCCTCAAGCGCGAGTTGGAGGCGCTCAACGAGCTCGCCGTCAAGAACCGCGCCTAGTCGCAAATGCCGCGCCCAAGCTCAGTCGAGGTGACCATGCCAACGCTTTCCGCCGCACGCGAGGAAGTCGCGCGGCTTCGAACCGAGTTGCGCCGGCACGAGCGTCTCTACTACGTCGACGCCGCGCCGGAGATTTCCGACTTCGAGTTCGACGCGCTGATGAAGCGCCTCCAAGCCCTGGAGCTCGAATACCCCGCCCTTGCGGCGCCCGATTCGCCGACGCAGCGCGTCGGGGGCGTTCCGGCGAGTTCGTTCGCCACGGTCAGACACGCCGTGCCGATGCTCTCGCTCGACAACACGTACGACATGGACGAGTTGCGCGAGTTCGACGCTCGTGTCCGCCGACTGTTGCCCGATCAGCCCATCGAGTACGTCTGCGAGCTCAAGATCGACGGGCTCGCCATCTCATTGCTCTACGAGAATGGCGTCCTCGTCCGAGGAGCCACTCGCGGCGACGGCGAAGCCGGCGAGGACGTCTCGGCGAACCTTCGCACGATCCGCAGCGTTCCCCTGCGGCTGTTCCAGGACGTGCCACGGCTCGAAGTGCGCGGCGAGGCGTACATTCCCATCTCGCGACTCGCCGAGGTGAACGCCGTCCGCGAGGCGGACGGAGAGACTTCGTTTGCCAACACGCGGAACGCCGCCGCCGGTTCCGTTCGACTCCAGGACGCATCCATCACGGCGTCGCGACCGCTCGACATGTTCGCCTACGCCATCGTCGAACAGGAGACGGATGTCGGCGAGACCCACTGGGACGTGCTCGCGATGCTGCGTGATCTGGGGTTCCGCACGAATCTCGAAGCCCGAGTCTGCGCGAGCATCGACGAAGTCGCCGACTACTGCGAACGGTGGACTCGCGACGCATCGTCGCTCGACTACGATACGGACGGCGTCGTGGTCAAAGTGAACTCGCTCGCTCAGCGGCGCGAGCTCGGCTTCACGAGCAAGAGCCCGCGTTGGGCGGTGTCCTACAAGTTCCCGGCTGCGCAGGGGATGACCGTCGTACGAGATATTCAGGTGCAGGTCGGGCGCACGGGCGTTCTGACGCCCCGCGCCGTCCTGGAACCGGTCGAGCTCGGAGGCGTCACGATCTCGCACGCGACCCTCCACAACGCCGACGAGCTGGAACGCCTCGACATCCGTATCGGCGACACGGTGACTCTCGAGCGCGCCGGAGGGGTTATCCCCCACGTCTTGGGAGTCGTCGTGGAGCGGCGACCAGCCGATGCCGTGCCGTTTCGCCTGCCGACTCGCTGCCCGGCGTGCGATTCGGAGTCGGTTCGCCTTCCGGACGAGGTGGCGACGCGGTGCGTCAACGCCCTCTGTCCCGCCCAGACGAAGCGACGGATCGAGCACTTCGCATCGCGCGACGCCATGGACATCGAAGGGCTGGGGCCCGCCATCGTCGAGCAGTTGGTCAACGCGGAGCTCGCCACGGGCGTCGCTGATCTCTACGGACTACAGGCGTCGCAGCTCGAAGCCCTGGAACGCATGGGCGAGCGGTCGGCGGCGAACCTCATCGCGTCGATCGGTCGCAGCAAAGAGCGCGACCCGGCTCGCGTTCTCTTCGGGCTGGGCATCCCGCTCATCGGGGAGCACGTCGCGGGACTGCTCGTCGCCCATTTCGGCTCCCTTCTCTCCCTCGCCGGCGCATCTGCCGAGGAGATCGCCACGATTCACGGCATTGGGCCCGTCGTCGCCGAGAGCGTCGCGCGCTACTTCGCGCAGTCCGAGAACCGACGCCTGCTCGAGCGCCTCGCGGCGAGCGGGGTTTCGATAGTTCGCGAGGCTGCCGAACAGACCTCGGATCACCTGTCCGGCAAGACGTTCGTCCTCACCGGCGAGCTGGAGGGCATGACACGCCAGGAGGCAGAGCAGGCGATCCGCGCCGCCGGAGGGAGAGTCACCAGCTCTGTCAGCAAGAAGACGGATTTCGTCGTCGTCGGGGCGAACGCCGGATCGAAGCTCGAAAAGGCACAATCGTTGGGCGTGGCGATCCTGGACCTGGAGGCGTTCTCGCTCCTCCTGCGCGGCGACGCATGATCGCCGGAGCCTGGAAGCCGCTCCGAGCGCGGATCCTGGGTTGCTCGCAATGCTTCCCGGAGGGCGGGAACCGTCCTGTGATCGATGAACTTGGGGATGCCCGCGCGATGGTCATCGGACAGGCTCCCAGCCGGACGGACGAGGAGAGCCGCCGACCGTTCACGGGCCCCGGTGGCAGGCGCCTGAGGGCTTGGCTCCGGGATGCCGGATTAGGCGATGAGGACGTCTACTTCTCCGCGCTGACCAAGTGCTATCCTGGGCGCGGCTCGGCGGGGAAAGGCGATCGGGCTCCAGCGAAGTCAGAGCTGGCGGCTTGTCGCCCGTTCCTCGTGTCCGAACTGCGCCTGGTTCGACCGAGGATCGTGCTGCCGGTCGGAGGGCTCGCGATCCGCGCCTTGCTGTCGCAGAACCGGCTGAGCGACTGCGTCGGGAACGCGTATCGCGCCGAGGACTGCCCAGGCTACGCGGCGCTCACGGGCGACGCGCACTCCGACGCCTGGATCGTTCCGCTGCCGCACTGCTCGGGCGCGAGCCTGTGGCTGAACCACCCCGAGAACGTTCGACTGCTCGAACGAGCGATCCGGCATGTGTCCTCGCTCGTCACGCGCGGAGAGCCGCTTGACTAACGACCCCCACCGCCGGGCGGAACTCCTGTGGGCAAGCGGGTTCGTCGCCATCGCCGGTCTGCTGCGCGCCATCGGCTTGGGGACTTGGAGCTTCTGGGCGGACGAGATCTTCACGCTCAGAGACGCCGCGAGTTTCCCCGGATCGCTGACGATCAACCCGCTGCCCTATGCTGCTGTCGCAGCATGCCTGCGTCTCTTCGGCGAGCACGAATGGTCGGCGAGGCTCGCCCCTGCCATCGTCGGGACGGCGACCGTGCCGCTGGTTCAATGGGCAGGAAATCGTCTTCTCGGCAACGGGACGGGACGCTTCGCCGCGTTGTTCGTCGCGCTGTCTCCGTGGCATCTTTTCTGGTCGCAGAACGCCCGCCACTACGTCTTCACCGCGTTCTTCGCCGTGCTCGCGGTGGTTGCCCTCCATCGGCTGATCGAGACGAGCCGGCTCCGTTGGCTCATCGTGGCGTGGGCGTCGTTCGTGGCGACGGTCCTGTCGCACACGCTCGCCGTGGCGCTGGGATTCGGTCTCGCGGCATACACAGGCTATCTGACGTATCGCTCGCGTCGTTCTGCGGAAGATCGCACGGCGCTGCGGTATGCCGCCGTGTTCCTCGCGCCCCTTGTTCTGTTCGGACTGGGCGTGCTCGTCCTGCCTCAGGCGCGCACGTTCCTGTTCAGCGGCTGGGGGCACAACCTGTGGGCTCGGAGCCCCGCCTACGTCCTGATGACGTTCCTGCATGGCGTGACATTGCCGGTCGCGGTGTGCGCGCTCGCTGGCGCGCTTCTGCCCGGCGAACCCAGGCATCGCGCGCGCGCACTCGTCGTCTGCGGTGTCATCTTTCCAGTGGGGTTCTTCGTCGCGGCATCGTTGGCGCAGAACGTCACAGGCTACTACGCGTTCTTCGCGATGCCGTTCGTCTGCCTGCTGGCGGGATCGGCGTGCGCGCGGGCGTCATCGGTGAAGGGAACCGGGCTCGTCCGCTGGCTCGCACCGGCGGCGGTCGTCGCTGCGCTGTTGGCTGGCGACGCGCTCTACTACACGGCGGAGGCAGGCGGACGCCCAGACTGGCGAGGCGCGATGCGAGAGGCGCTGCCTCTGATGGAGCCCGGCGACCTCGTCCTGTCCGACCTGCCGGAGGTCGCGGGCTACTATGCGCGCGATGCCCGCGTCGCGTGGCAGAAGCTGACGCTCGAAGCCATCCGCAAGCCTGACGGACTGCCGTCCCCGCCGCCAGGTCGGTCCGCGTTCATCGTGACCGAAGTCCGCGCCTTGGAGAGCCTTGATCCATCCGGCGCATTCCGCGCGTGGCTGGGTTCCAACGCGGACCACTCCGTCCATCGGGCTGGCTATGCGCGAGCCTCGGATCGGTCCATCGACGTTTACCGACTACGCTACTCCAGGAACACGGAGTCGCCGTGAATCGTCGCCTTGAAGTGCTTGAGCGGCTTCCCCGCAGGACCTCGGTTCACTGAGCCGTCGAGCTCGAACCGAGAGCCGTGACATGGGCATTCGAGGAGTTTCGACCCCGCGTTGTAGGCGACTTCGCACTTCTGGTGAGTACACACGATCGTGTTCGCCGAGATCGTATCGGCATCCGCCCGAACGAGCAGAAGCGCCTCGCCTGACCCCAGCGCCTTGAGCGTCGCCGCGTCATCGACCTTCTGTTGTCCGCCGACCGCCTTCGTCTTGGCAGTCAGCTTCACCTCGACTCCGGCAGGCTTCTCGTCAACTGGTGGTTCCTTCTCGCCGCCCGGGTCGCCGCCCGGGTCGTTCCCGGCTCCAGTACCGTCGTCGCCGGTGTGGTCGCCCATCGACGAGCCGTCGTCCATATGTTCGTCCATGCCGTCATCGTCGGCGAGGACGATTTCCTCATCGCCGCCGCATCCAGCCCATGCCACCGCCGACGCCGCCAGCAGGCTGGTGCGCAAAAACGCTCGACGCGTCGACGAGCTGGAAAGACAGTCAGGTTGCGGTGTCAACATCCGGTCATGCCTCCTCAGTCGTACTCACCGGTTCGCAGCACGCGCAGGCGTCGGACGACGGCGCACGCCTCTAGGATATCTCAAGTCGGCGGCGCGATGCGTACGCGTCTGCCGTCTACGCATACACGCCCCTCGGCGAGCGCCCGGACCACTTCCGGGAGGAGTTGGTGCTCCGCCGCGTGGATGCGCTCTGCCAGCGTGTCCTCCGTGTCGTCCGATTCGATGGACACGGCGACTTGCCCAATGATGGGTCCCGTATCGACACCCTCATCAACGAAGTGAACCGTGACGCCGGTGACGCGGACGCCGTACTCGAACGCGTCCCGGATGCCGTGGGTTCCCGGAAACGACGGCAGCAGGGCAGGATGGATGTTCACGATCCGATGCCGGTACCGCCGCACGAGCGACGGCTGGAACACCCGCATGAACCCCGCGAGGACGATGAGCTCGACACCGTGCTCCCGTAACACCGCCTCCACGGCAGCGTCGAAGGCATCGCGATTCACGTGATCCTGAACCCGGACGGTCGCCGTCGGTATCCCGGCTGCCCGCGCGCGTTCCAGCGCGTAGCACGCCTTCCGGTCGCTGACGACAACAGCGATCTCGACCGGCGCGTCGGCATCCAGATGGAGTCGGTCGATCAGGGCTTGGAGGTTCGAGCCGTTCCCCGACGCCAACACGGCAATCCGCATTACGAGTCTCCTCGTTACGGTTCCTGAGGGTTCCGCCGTCGCTCGGTCTGGCTCTCCCTATCCTCTCACCGCCTGACGAGCCTTGCCCGCCTCGCCAGAGCGCGCCCTCGGCGTGCTATCATTCGCCCGAACCCAACCGTGGAGGCAGAGCAGATGGATCCCCGGACGAAGGCACGCGTCGCCGTGCGATCTCTGATTCCCGTGGCAGCCCTTGCGGCGCTCATCCTGACGTCGACCGGATGCCAACGCGGAGATGCTCACAACAAGCATACGGGCGGATACGACGCAAGTCCACAGGCAACGGCAGACCCGAACGCTCCCGCTATGATCCGCGCGAACCCGAACGTGCCGAACCTGCCTTTCACGAACCAGGACGGCGAGACCGTCCACCTCAGCGATCTCAAGGGCAAGCCGGTTCTCATGTCGTTCATCTACACACGCTGCCCGATGCCGACCATGTGTCCACTGACGACCAAGCAGTTCGTCAACGTGCAGAACCAGCTCTCCGCCGCCGAGAAGCAGGCGACCGCACTGGTACTCCTGTCCTTCGACCCGGAGTACGACACGCCCGAGGTGCTGAGACGATACGGCGTGCAATACGGCGTCGATCTGACGAATCTCTCCCTCTGGACGGGCGACAAGCAGAACGTCTTCGATCTCACCGATTCCTACAACATGTGGTACAAGGCGGAAGACGGCGAGTACGCGCACCGAACTTTCAGCGTCGTGCTGGATGCGGAAGGCAAGTACGTCAGCGATCTGCGCGGCGCTGATTGGGACCCCAAAGCCGCCGTAGAGCTGCTTCGCAGCCTCATTCCGAACAAGGGCTGACGTCGGTTTCCGCACATCGGGTCGCATATGGTAAGCTGAACCAGCATCGCGACGGTCTCACCGGGGAGGCGTCTGGATGGCAATGGTAGGGTTCATCGGCGTCGGCAATATGGGCATGTCCATCCTCAAGGGCGGGCTGAGCGCCGGTGTGCTCGAATCAGACAGCGTGCTCGTCTTCGATGCGCTCGCGTCGCAAACAGCAGCCGCCCGCCAAGAGCATGGCGTCCGCGTTGCTGCGAGCCTCGAGGACCTGGTCGCGCAGTCCGACTGGATCGTATTCTCCGCGAAGCCCCAGAACGTCGCCGAAGTTCTGCCCCAGGTGGCGCGCCACGTCCGACCCGGTCAATGGCTTCTCTCCATCGCGGCAGGCGTTCGGACTCGGTCGTTGGAGGGCTACCTCCCGGCAGAGACGCCGGTCGTGCGCGTGATGCCGAACATCGCCGCATCGGTCTCGGAAGCCGCCACTGCCATATGCCCCGGCGCGTCGGCGACCGAGGAGCACTTGGTCCAAGCGGAGCGGCTCTTCGAGGCGGTAGGCGTCACGGCGCGGCTGTCTGAGTCGTTAATGGATGTGGTGACCGGACTCAGCGGGAGCGGGCCCGCCTTTGCATTTCTTGTCATCGAAGCGCTCGCAGACGCCGGCGTGCAGAACGGACTGACGTTCGCCCAGGCGCGGGTTCTCGCCGCGCAGACGCTTCTGGGGGCGGCGAAGATGCTGCTATCGGGCGATGCGCACCCCGCGCAGCTCAAGACGATGGTGACGTCCCCTGGTGGAACCACCGCCGCCGGACTCGCCGCCTTGGAGCGACTCGGCCTGCGGGCTGCGCTCGCCGAGGCGGTGACTGCCGCGACGGAGCGCTCGCGGGAGCTCGGGAAGGTCGCGGGATGAAGCTCACGCCGCTCGACATCCTCCAACGGGAGTTCCGACGCAAGGCGATCAACGGGCTCGACCCGGATGATGTGGGGTCGTTCCTCGACCAGATCGCAGAGGGCGTTGCGGCGCTCCTCGAGGAGAACGAACGGCTGCGGCGTCGAGACGGCGTCATCGGCACGGTCGCCAGCACCGAACCGGAGCGCACTCGCGACGCGGGAACCGAGATACAGCGAGCGCGCTACGAAGCGCGCGCCATCGTGTCGGACGCCGAGGAGCAGGCGCGCGCCATCGTCAACGCGGCGCGTTCGGAAGCCGAAAGGCTGCGAACTGCCTCCAGGCTGCAGCCATCCGAGCCGTCGCCGGTGCCGCGACTGACCGCGGAGTACGAGACGTTGCTGCGGGAGCACCTGGCGCGCGTCGTCGAGTTCGGCAGACGCGCCGCGAGCGAGGACGAATCGGCTGCCGATCCATCGGATCGGAACGAAGAACCCACGACGCGGGTCGTCAAGACCACGAACGTCTGAGAGACCACGCGATGCACGACAGCTACGATGATTTCCATTCCTCCGTTCTCGAGGGCTTCTGCGATACCGACATCCTGCGTCGGTGGGACGAGGAAGACCTCCTCGGACGGCTTCGGCAGCGGAACAAGGGTCGGCAGAAGCAGGTCATCCACGACGTGCCCCGACCGCCGATTGAGGAATCGACCCCTCGCGACCTCGCGCACCGCATCGCCAAGGACATCTACTTCAAAGCCGCTGCGTTGATGGGGTTCAACGTCTCCTACCTGCCTAGCTGGAACCTGTTCGACCCATCCGTCGAGAGCGACGTGGTTCAAACCGAACACCGGGCGGGCAATACGACCGACGCCGTCAAGGTTCGCCGACAGTGCAAGGCTCGTGTCGCCCGACGCATGGCGTCCGAAAAGGCGCTCTTGCAGCGCCTCGGCGTGTTTGCGGACTGGCGAGGCGTGCGCTCCCAGTTCGAGTCACGCTATGAGGCTCGACTCCTGGACGGCTTCGGTCTGCTGATGGAGCGAGGCTACCTCTCGAAGGAGGCAAAGCCGAGCTACTGGTGTGTCCAGTGCCAGACCATCCTCACTGAGGACGAGCTTCGCCCGAAGCCGAGGAAATCCACGGCGGCGTACGTTCGGTTCCCGGTTCGGAAGGGGCTGGAGGACCTCGGCACCAACGTCAGCCTGATGGTCTGGGTCGTCGAGTTGTGGGCGCTCCCGGCGGGTATCGCCATCGCGCTTCCCAAGGAAGGCGACTACGTCGCAGTCGCGCACGAGACCGGGGCGCTCATCGTCGAGCGGAGCACCGCGAACCGCATCCTCGCCGACAAGCCCTGCGCGACGATCCGACCCATCGACGCCACGCAACTGCTGCAGTGCACCTGCAGCCATCCGCTCGTCAACGCCGAGCTGCCCGTCGTCATCAGCGATGTCCAGAACGGTCCAAAGAGGGGAGCCGGGCTCTTTCTCGCCATTCCCGGTCACAACCAGGACGACTACGTCGTTCGGCTGGAACACAACTACCGGATCGTCTCGATCATCGACGACGAGGGAAGGCTTACCGAGGACGCCGAGCGGTTCTGCGGCTTGAGCGTCTTCGAGGCATCCGAGCACATCGCCCTGCAGCTCGACAACATCGGGTTCCTGGAACAGATGGATACCGTCGAGAACCAGTACCCTCACTGCTGGACGTGCGAGATGCCCGCCATCTTCCGTCCTGCCGACCAATGGCTCTTCGATACGCGTCGCCACAATCTCGCCGAGCGCGTCGTTCGCGACATGCGCTCGCTCGAGGCGTTCCCGGAGCACGGAACCGGCACGATCGCTGCCAAGATCGAGGCGAAGCACAAGTTCGGCGTCTCGCGCCAACGCGTGTGGGGACTCCCGGTTCCGGCGTTCTACTGCCGCAAGTGCGGGAGCCAGTTGGATGTCGATAAGGGCGTCAAAGCCGTCCGCGACCTCATCAGCCACAAGGGCACCGATGCCTGGTTCCGCATGAAAGCCGATGCGATTCTGGCGAATGACGTCTCCTGTGCGCACTGCGGCGAGCGGGATTTCCGCAAAGACACCAGCATCCTCGACCCCCGGATGGTGACCGTGCTCGCGTCTCTCCTCAACATGGAGGGACGACGCGAGAGCTCCGCCGTCGGAGATATCTTCTTGGAGCCCGACGAGGATGCGCTCAACTGGGTCGTGCCGATGCTGCTCTCCCTCTTCGCGACGAAGGAGGTCCTGCCGATGCAGTTCCTCCATCTGCAGAGCCCGTGGCTCGACCCCGCCGTGTCCGACGACAGCCATCTGATGACCCTACTCGACGACGCCAAAGGCGGGTCGGACCTGTTCCGCCTGCTGGTCATCCGCGACCCGGAGGAGGACTCGGACGATCCCGTGGCACACGCTCGCGCCGCGCACGCGGATGTCCTCGACGCGATGCTCTACGCGGCATGGGTGTCTCGCGACGCGAAGCTCGTAACGCGGTGGACGTCCGCGCTCCCCGTGTGCGACGGGATGTTCTACGAGCACTTCCGCACAGCCGCCTGGCGGATCGCCACCAGCTACCGCAACTACCGGTTCCTCGATGCCTGGAAGCGTGTGCGACGGCTTGGAGACGATCTGCGAGACTATGCTCGGATCGTCGAGGCGAGAGGGGCGGCATCGGGGGAACGACGCGGTCTGGCGGAATCGCTGCTCCGTGACTGCGCCACGCAGTTCGCGAAACTGGCTACGCCCATGGTGCCCGCCGCCGCCGAGCACGTCTGGCACACCGTGTGGGCAAACGCTGACAGCATCTTTCTGTCCGACAGTTCCGTCGCCTTCGACGAGGGCCCGCCGGTGCTCCGAGTCACACGGCGGGATCGCCCCGACGGCACGTTCGCGGAATGGCTCGCGGTCGCGCGGAAGGCGCGCGACGTCGCAGGCGGCAATGGCGATCCCGTGTCGCTCGTGCTCGACCGCGAGGACCGGAGACCTCTGTTCGCCGCTCTCGTCGAAGACATGGCAGCGCTGGCAGGCGTCGAGGTACGCCTGGTGGAACCGGACGCCGACCCGGTATCGACGGGAACCGTCCGGCTCTCCGAAGTTCCCGACCCCGTGGAGGACTCGGCGTGACCGAACCCGTCAACGCGAAAAGCCAGTGGAAATCGCACGCGTTGCTTGCGGTCTTGGCGGCTCTGCTAGTCGGGCTCGATCAGTGGACGAAGCTCAGCATCTCAGACTACTTCGCCCGCGGATCGATGCGGAAACCGATCCCCGTCTTGGGCGGTCTGATCCATCTGACGTACACGCAGAACACGGGCGGCGCATTCGGCATGTGGGCGGGCGAGACGGTCAGCATCGCGCTCCTGCTCATCTCCACCATCGCACTGGGCTTCATCGCTTGGTACTACTGGCAGCACCGAGAGCACCTGCCGGTGCGCGTCGCATTGTCGCTGATCGCGGCGGGAGCGGTCGGGAACTTCGTCGATCGTATCCGGTTGCGCTACGTCGTGGACTTCATCGACGTCGATCTGGGGTCGTACCAGTGGCCCTACTTCAACATCGCGGACACGCTGATTTGCGTGGGTGCAGGCTTGCTCGTGTTGCTCATGCTGATGAGGCGTCAGCCGGACGTTCAGAGCCAGGGAGCAGACGATGCGGCGTGAGATTGCTCGTGCGCTGGTAGCGATGCTCGCCTTCCTGACGCTCGGATCATCAGCGCTGTGTCAGACGGCTGCCGAGCCCACAGGGGCGGATGACGCCGAGGAATCCGCCACGGCGATCCGCGGCGAGTCGACGCTTCGGCGCTTCGAGATCGTGACGCTCGTCGCTCTGCCCTTCACGGCGGTCCATAGCTACGTCGTCGTCCGTTCAGTCCGAGTCGCGCAAGCTGGCAGCCTCGCCGCCGGCGTCGAAGGCGACGACTGGAACTGGGTCGGCGTCGGCGCGGCGGGTTTCGCCATCGCGATTGCGGCGTACGACTGGCTCCGGCTGCGAGGCAAGGACCGTAACGAGCCGTTGCTTCCCGAACTGCCGACAACTCCCTCGCTCGCGCCGGTATCCCGCAGAGCGCCGTTCGGCGCCCCGTTGGCAGCGTTCAGCGTCCGATTCTGAGGGGTCCTGTGAGCCGGCTCCGCGTCGCCTTCATGGGAACATCCGACTTCGCGGTTCCGGCGCTCCGTCGCGTCTCGGAAGTCGCGCATACGCTCGCCGTCGTGACGCAGCCGGACCGACCCGCCGGTAGAGGACATCGGGTTGCGCCGCCGCCGGTGAAGGTCGCCGCCGAGAACCTCGGCTTGCCCGTTCTTCAGCCTGAGCGAGCCGGCGAGCGCAGCTTCCGGGAGAGGTTGCGTGCGCTCGACCTGGACATGATCGTCGTCGCAGCGTTCGGGCAGTTGTTGCCACAGAGGTTGCTGGACGTGCCACGGTTCGGCTGCCTCAATATCCATCCGTCCTGCCTGCCCAAGTACCGAGGCGCAGCACCGATCCAATGGGCTCTGTGGAACGGCGACTCGGAAACCGCCATCACGATCATGCAGCTCGATGCAGGCGAAGACACTGGGCCCATTCTGGCGCAGATGGCTGTGCCCATCGAACCGACCGCCACGACGCCCGAACTGAGCCGGACCTTGGCGGAAGCCAGCGCCGACCTGCTGGCATCGGTGATCGTGCGCTATCCGGACGATCCGCCCGAGCCGCGTCCACAGAACGACGCCGAGGCAACGCACGCTCCGCGCCTCACCAAGGAAATGGGCGATGCGGATTGGACTCTGGACGCCGGCAGCCTCTACGGTCGCTTCAGAGCGTGCGTGCCGTGGCCCGGGACGCATACCAGCCTGCCGGACGGGTCGCGTGTGACGATCTTGGAGTGCGAACCCAGCGATGAGGACCGCGGCCTTGATCCCGGCTCGCTGCGCGAGGACAATGAACGATTGCGTGTTCAGTGCGGCGTCGGGAGTCTGGCTATCATGCGTCTGCGTCCCGAAAACCGATCCGCGATGACGGCGCGCGACTACATCAACGGTTGTCGGGGAGGGCTGCCAAGCCGCTTCTGCAGTGCCCCAACGCCCGTCGCCACCGAGTGACGGAGCCCAATGCGCATCCTTAACCGCCTTTCTGCCATCGCCGCCGGGATCGTCACGCTCTGGCTCGTCGGAAGCGCCGTATTCCTCTACCTGTGGCTGCCCCACTACACACGCGGCGTTCCCGTCGTCGTCCCCGACTTCCACGGCTCGTCGCTGGCTGCCGCGCGGTCTACGGCGCTGAAGATGGGGCTCGTCGTCGGGAAGGTCGATCGCCGTCCGGACAACAGCGTTCCGCGCGGAAGCGTCGTCGATCATTTGCCCGTCAAGGGACAACAGGTCAAGCAGAAGCGCCCCATCAACTTCATCGTCAGCTCGGGACCCGAAACGGCGAAGGTGCCCGACCTGGTCAACAAGAGCCTGCGCGAAGTCGAGTTCGAACTGATGGTGCGGAATCTTGTTCTCGGTCGGCGTGTCTACACCTACTCGGACACGTTCCCGATGACAGACACGGTCATCGCGTCGTCGCCGTCGGCGGACGTCGAGGTGGAGTTCGACACGCCCGTCGACGTCCTCCTCAGCCGGGGTCCTCAGCGACTCGAGTTCCTGATGCCGAGTCTGCTGGGCGTTCGCCGCGAGGACGCGGAACGCCAAGTGCGATCACTTCGTCTGTCGCTGGCGGATGTCATCTACGAATCGCGCCCCGGGCAGGAAACGGGAACCGTCGTGGGGCAATACCCGCCTGCCAACGCGGCAATCACCACCGGCGAACCCGTCACGCTGACGGTGAACCAGCCCTCCGCCAGGGCGTCCTCCAACACGCGCACGCGCATCGTCACGATCAACTACGAGGTCGGCGGCAGCCCTGGCACGGACGTTCGCCTCAAGATCATCGTGAGAGACCAAGCCGGCGCTCACGAGATGGTGAACGGCTTCGTGAAGGGCGGGCATCACGTGTCGATTCCACGCGCGGTCGTCGGCAATGCGACGCTGCTGATCTACGAGGGCGACATGGACGAGCCGAAGCTCCAGGAACCTCTCTAGTGCCGGTCACTCCCGGACCTTTGCTGATCGCTCCCTCGCTGCTGTCCGCGAACAGCGCAGCCCTTGGCGACGCCGTCCGACGCGTCGAGGAAGCCGGCGCGGACTGGCTCCACATCGACGTGTTCGACGGCGTTTTCGCTCCGAATCTATCCTTCGGGCCCCAGACCGTTGCCGATCTGCGCCCTCTCTCGTCGCTCGACTTCGACGTCCATCTGATGATCGCGAAGCCCGGAGCGTTCCTCGATCGGTTCGCCGAAGCGGGAGCCAACGGCATCACGGTTCACGTCGAAGCCGACGAGGATGTCGGGAACCTGCTGGCGACGATACGCCGGCTCGGATGCCGCGTCGGCTTGTCGCTGGTGCCGGACACGCCAGCGGAAGCCATCGATCCCTACTTGAACCAGGTGGGCCTGATCCTGCCGATGACCGTGCGCCCCGGATTCTCCGGTCAGCGGTTCATGCCAGAGGTGCTGCCCAAGATCGCTGGGATCCGAGACGCATTGGCGGCGGCAGGAAGCCACGCCATTCTGCAGGCGGACGGAGGCGTCTCGACTGAGACTATCGGCGCTTTGCGTTCGGCAGGCGTCGTGTCGTTCGTCGCGGGCTCAGCGGCGATGGGAAAGGCTGACGTGCGGACGGCGATCCGGGAGCTACGCGCCGCAGCGAGTGCGCAGACGAACGCCTGAGGACGTGTCGTTCACGTCCGGGCGCACGCTGTGGTTCGACATGGACTCGGGGCTGACGCCTAGCTAGCAGACGCTTGCGCGTAGGCGCGCATGAGGCGGGACTTGCGCCGGTTCGCGTTGCCCTTCTTGATGACGCCCTTCTTAGCAGCCTTGTCGAGCTGACTGATTGCGCGACGCAGCGCTTCGGCGGCGTTGGCGTCGTTGCTGACGATCCCCATGCGCGCCTGACGAACCGCAGCCCGCATCGCGCCCTTGACGCGGCGATTCCGCTCGTTCTTGCGCGCGTCGGCGCGGATGTGCTTCTTCGCGGAAGATAGGTTTGCCATGAGACTCCGTGTGCTCTGCGTCGGAACGTGGTCGAGCGTCGTGGTTGAACCGCAGTGAAGTGTAGTGTCCGCCTCGCCGCTTGTCAACTCAATGAGGGGAGCCGGTTCGCAACGACTGGGCATCCAGCCGACTCGTCCGTCGAGTTGGTCAAGCCATCGCGGGCGTGCTACGATGGAGCCGTCCTTCCGCCCGTGCCTGCCGAGACGACCGAAGCCGTCCTCGAGGAGACCATAGATGACTGACAGCGACCGCAGACAAGCAATCATCGACGGACTGATCCAGGGCTACTGGATGGAGATCGAGACCGTCCTCAACTACCTGGCGAACTCCATCCACCTCGACGGCATTCTCGCCGAGGAGATCAAGAAGTCCCTCGCCGCCGACGTTCAGGGCGAGCTCCTGCACGCTCAGACGCTCGCCAACCGCGTGCGGGAGCTGGGAGGCAACGTACCGGGCTCGATGAGGTTCACGCCCTCTCAGACGTCGCTGCAGCCACCGGCAGACTCGATGGACGTCGGCGCAGTCGTCCGAGGCGTGCTCGAGGCGGAAGAAGCCGCCATCGTGCACTACAACGCGCTCATCAAGCTCTGCGACGGCATCGACTACGTCACGCAGGATATGTGCATCACGGCGCTGGCGGACGAGGAATCCCATCGACGGGCGTTCCGCGGCTACCTCAAAGAGTACGAGCGTCGCGCCAAGTCCTAGCACCACGACCGCATACTGAGGAACTGCCCTAGGCTCGCCGGTGTTCTCAACGAATGCTGGTACTGTGGCCATCCCACGCGCAGGATGGTCATGGCGACCGACGCTGCCAGCGCTGGGAGACCCTTGGTGCAGCCCTTGTGAAGTCCCTGGTGGCACGACGGAGCCGGTGGAGACGGTCTCGCACGATCGAGTGGACGCCTCCACTGCGGTTCACTTTCCCCCCTGCCGGTCCGGTGGTGGCCTGACGGGAGCCGGCGATAGACCTCGCAGGCATCGCTGCAACACTCCTCGGCGATGGGAAGGCGGTCGCAAAGTCGGAGGAAGGTCGCCTCGGTTCGGGCTCCGACACCGAAGTCCACGGAACGAGAGCCGTCGCTCCATTGGGTGACTGCCGTCCAGACCCATTGGCTGTTGCGGCGATTGCCTCTGCGCGTATTCACGTTGGTTCACATCTCGTCCAGCGAACGCGCGAGCCGGTCGCTCAGCGGCGCGCGTCCAGCCCTTGCCAGCGATGATGCCATACGCGCGCAACAACGACGAAGTGGTCGCCCTCCAGGCGCGCTTCCATCGCGTTCCCGTTCTCATCGGTCAGGTAGCGATCCGGCATGATGCCGCTCTCGACGAGCGTCTGCAGCGATTGCGGAAGCTCGCCGTACGCCAATCGGTAGGCGTAGAGGGCTCTGCCGATGCCCAGGCGGATGAAGTGCGCCTCGTTGAACGTCTTGACGGGACGGACGGCTTCCGGCGGAAGCCGGAGCAGCCGCAGACCCTCGATTGAGAGCGGCGAGACCGAGCCCGACGCGTCAGCCACGGCGCGGAACGTCAGCGTGTGTTCCCCGGTGGCGAGCTCGTGGGTTCCCAGCAGGCGGTCGCTGTCCTCGAAGGAGTCCGTCCGCAAGCTGAGTCCCGACGCGACCGAGACCTCGTCGAGCTCGACATCGAATGTCCCGCCGGACGAAGACGCGAACGCTGTGAACCGCACCGCGTACCGACCCGCTTCGCCGACGGAGAACGGCAGGGAGAACGTCGCGCCCGCCTCGGACGGTTCCCACCGCAGGGATGGCCTCCCGCCGAAGAACCCGACCGTCTGCACTTTGACGGTTCCGCCGGTTGTCTGCGCATCGCGGAACGCCGCGACGAGGTGGTGCTCCTGCCACGGCACGCACCGCTCCGGGTAACCCGGCAGATGCCCGAACGGCTTGGGCTCTCCGAGCTGGTACCAGTAGGCGATGCTGGAGATGAAGTCGGGTCGCTCGATGTACCACGCGTCCTCGCCTTCAGCGCGGTTCCCCTTGTGCTCGATGGCGACCTTCAGCGACTTGCTGAACCCGACCGGATCGAGGACGTGCCAGCGGTAGCAGATGCCGTGGTCGCCGGCGCGGTGTCCCTGCCAGCGCGGCTGCCCGAACCACACGCTCGTGCGCGGGCGGTATCCCCAGGCGTCGTTGAAGTAGTCCTCCGTGCCGGTTCCCTGGAGGCTGGGAATCTCCTCGCCGTCGATGAAGAAGAAGTCGTCCCCCTCGCCGAACCACCCGTCCTGAGCCAGCGTGAACGCCATGACGGTTCCGACGTACTGCCCGCGTCCCTGCAAATCCGCCAGCAGGTAGTCCCTGCCCATGACGGCGGGGTACTCCTGGCGGTATCGGGCGTGGAAGTAGAGGGTATCGGGCGGCAGTTCGTCGAGCTCCACGTAGTCCACCTGCCAGTAGAGACCCGTCGAGCGGTTCGCGTTGTCGTTGCGGACCACGATCCGCGCCGACTTCGCGAAGGGCATCCGCCAGTAGCATGTGAGGCTTCCCGACGGCGACACCTGTACCGGAATGCTCTCCACGACGGCGGGCTTCTGTCCGACCGCGAAGAAGTCGCCCAGGGGAACCTCGACGCCGGGCTCCTCCCGATCATCCCAGTAGATGCGCATGCTGAGCGCGTTCAGCTCGTTGACGCCGCCAGCGTGGCTCGTCAGCCAGATGTGATTGATGACGCCGGGTCCTTGGAGGACGGGCAGCTCCAGCGTGTCGCCCGGCGGCAACCGCGTCATGTCGAAGTTGCCGTCGTTCCAGTTGGGCTGTTCGTTGCTCGATACGCGGCGGCTCCGGCCGACAGGAGGCGCGAGAAGCGCCCCGAGCGGGCCCTGAAACAGCGACATGGGTTGTTCTCCGAGGAGGCTACGGAGCGGGTTCGATGATGGCGGCGTCGTTCATGTAGGCGCACGCGTACTCGTAAGTCAGGAACCCGGCGCGGTCCGAGCCGCCGGAGTTGCGGATCGCGAAGACGCCGCCGGTTCCCGACGGATCGTCGCAGTACCCGGAGAGCAGGACGCTGTGTCCGTCGAACACGTCGGAGGCGGGGCACATGTCGAGGACGCCGTTGGTCCACGTCGCCTTTTTGGGCCATCGAAACCCGCCGCAGACCGGGAACCCATCGGCGAGAGCGCGCTTGACGCCGAGGAACTGCTCATCGGTCAGACCCGTGTTGACGTCCCATTCCTTGATCCAGTGGAGACGTCGCGCGAGCTTCGACCGACGCTGCGCCCGATCGCGCGCCTCTGCCGACGGGTCCCGCTCAGGGTCGAACGCGGCGGCATAGGGCATGTCGCTCTCCGGGCAGATGCCGTACTGCTCGTAGCCCGCCCAGAGCTGCCAGAAGAACGCCCCGTCCGTCTCGCGACCGGTCGCCTGTTGGCACGCCCAGTTGAGAAAGTCCACACTGAGCAGCGTGCCCTGACCCACGCGGCTGGCGAGGGCGTATTCCAGAGCGCCTGTCACGGTGAACACGGAGCACGTCGGGCGGTTGCCCTGCGGGCGGGTCGAAAGTCCCCATCGCTCGAATCGCGGGTTCAGATCGGCTTCGTTGGGTATCGCGGCTGGAGCCGATGCCGTCGCGCGGGAGTCAGCGGGAATCGTCTGCACGGGCGGTCTCCTCGCAAGGGCAGTGTTCGCCGTGAGAATAGCGCGGATCCCGTGGTCGTGCATCGCCGTCTCAGACAAGCGCGCTCACCCTTCGATGGAGAGATGGGCGCGCGCGGATGAAGCGTCGAGTCCGTCGGTCGGATTCGCCAGGAGGGGAGCTACCCCTCACACTCACGAGCTCCGGTTCATTCGGCCCGGTCCGAAGCACGTCATTCCCACGTAGCCCCGTTTTCACGGGGCCAGGAGCGGGAATCCAGTACTCTGGGCTCCCGCTTTCGCGGGAGCGACGGAGCGGAAACGGTGGCTCCATGGACGGCTGGTGTCCCGTCGGAGCAGCGGGCGTTCGTCCGGACCCCGCCGTGCGGGGACCGAGTGGCTACATGAAACATCCCTGCGGCTGCGTCGGCTTGCTAGGAGCCTGTGCGTTGGCGTGGTATTCTGTGGGAAGGCCGCCGGTTCCCGTGGCGCGACGGGCGGCATCTAGGAGACATGAGGATGGCTCTCACGCGCGAGGACGTCGCTGCGTTCGCCCGCGACGGGTTCCTGTCGCCGCTCTGCATCGCGTCCGACGAGGACGCCAAGCGCTACCGCGCCGACTTCGACGCCCTCGAAGCCCGCGTCGGGACGCGCATGGCCGCCGTCGGACTCGTCAACCACCACTTCGAAGAGCGGTTCATCTGGGAACTGGCGACGCATCCGCTCCTGCTCGACGCCGCCGAATCGCTCATCGGTCCCGACGTGCTCCTGCTGGCGACCCACTTCTTCTGCAAGTACGGGCAGGACGGCAAGTTCGTCGCGTGGCATCAAGACCTGACCTACTGGGGACTCGACCCCGCTCGCGCCATCACCGCTTGGTACGCCGTTGATGACAGCGACGCCGAGAACGGCTGCATGCGCGTCATCCCCGGCTCCCATGCAAGCGGCATCCACGAGCACGGCAAGTCCGACCGCGAGGGCAACCTGCTGAGCATCAATCAGGAGGTCGCCGTCTCCGAGAGCGACGCGGCGAGAGCCGTCGATGTGCCCCTCCGAGCGGGCGAAGCGTCCTTCCACGATGGCGCGCTCGTCCACGGGAGCCTGCCGAACCTCTCAGGACGACGCCGATGCGGATTGACGATCCGCTATGTGCCGTCCCATGTCCGACCGGCGACCGGCAACTCTCTGAACCGGCCCTGGCCCGCTGTCCTCGTGCGCGGGAACGACCCGCACCACCACTTCGGAGAACGCCCGATCCCCTTCCCGCTGGAACCAGGAGAACCCGCGCGATGAATCCTCCCGACGCGAGCGTGACCGTCGACGAGATCGAAGTCTTTGCCGACGATCTGGACGTCTCCCGCGCCGCCGCCATTTACCAGGAGCACGGATGCCTCGTCGTGCGAGGCCTGGCGAAGCCCTACGTCCCGGGTGTCCTGCGCGATATCGAGGCCGCCGCCGCGACGGCGATCTCGCTGCTCGACCGCGCCGAGAAGATCGTCGAGGGCTGGCGAACGCCTGACGGAACGCTCTTCCTACCAGCACCGCCCGGGTTCCCACGCGACAAGCAGATCATGGTTCTCGCGATCGGGTACATGACGAGCGGGACGTTCTTCCAGAGCGCCCTCGACCCCCGGACGCTCGATATCATCGAGGCGATTCTGGGCCCCAACGTCGAGCTCTTCGGCCACGGGCAGTCGCTCTACAAGGAACCAGTCGGCGGCCATCCGAAGCACCTGCATCAGGATTCCGCCTACTTTGAGCATCGGTACGAGGGGCCCGTCGGCGTGCTCAACTACGCCGTCGACACGGACCTGGTGAACGGCGCGCTCCACGTCGTGCCGGGCTCCCATCGGATGGGGCAGTTGAAGCACATCGACACGTTCTCGCATCTGGGACTCGGCGAGGACGAGTGGCCCTGGGAGCGCGCCGTGCCGGTCACCGGCAAGGCGGGTGATTCGATCCTCTTCCACGTGAAGTGTGTCCACGGCTCCAAAGAGAACCACTCCAGCAAGCCCCGCCCGGTGTTCATCAACCGCTACCGACGGGCAGACGACTACGTGACCATCGGCGGGACGACCACGCTGAACCGCGCCGAAGCCGAGAAGCGCGCGGCGGAGGTCCGCAAAGGGAACCAGCGCGGCTTGATGGTGCGCGGGTTCCGCCCCTTCTCCGAAGAGAGCTAGTGGCACAAGCGCTGGGCATCGCATCCCCTGGGCGCACTTCAAGGGCGAGCACAAACGCGCCCATCCCTCGCTGAGAGATGGGCGCGCGGATGAAGCGGTGAGTCCGTCCAGCGGACTCACCATGAGGGGAGCTACCCCTCACACTGGTTGCGGACGGGTCGTAGGGGCGGGTCTCAGACCCGCCCCTACGTGCTTGACCGTTGGCGTGGGCTACTTGTGAATCACCATCCGACGCGTCTCACGGAAGCTGCCCGCGCGGAGCTCGTAGAAATACACGCCGCTGGCGACGCGTTCTCCGAGCTCGTTGCGTCCGTCCCAGTAAGCCGCATCGCTGCGCGACGTGTAGTAGCCCGAATCGCGGTAGCCCAGATCGAGCGTCCGCACCAGGGAACCCGCCACGTCGTAGATGTTCACCGTGACGGCGGAACCCTCCTTCAGCTCGAAGGGAATCCACGTCTCCGGATTGAACGGGTTGGGATAGTTCGTCATCAGACGGCTGCGAGACGGAGCCGTGAAGCTCAGACGAGCCGTGAACGAGTGCCGACCGGCGTCGAGACGCATGGAACCGTCCCGGCTCAGGTCGTGCCGTTCGCTGCCCGACTCGACGATGATCCGGTAGCCTTCGGGAAGCGTCAGCGCCTTCCAGCGGAGCGTGCCAGCTTCCGCCAGGTTCGCCGAGAGCTCCCAAGTCGCCTCGCGCAGATTCGACGGGAGCACGCTCCGAGTCATCCGCTCGATCGGATCGTCCGTCTTGGCGAAGAACTCGGAGTAGCTGCGAATCGGAGGAGCCGGAGGCAGACCCACGTCATAGGCGTCAAAGCCCACGACTGCCTTCGATCCACCGCCCAGCTCCACCGTCTTGTCGATCCCGCTGTCCAGCGAGATCGTCAGCGGAGCCAGCCAGTCAGCCGACGGAGCCGCACGCTGGACGATGGACGGAGCCGTCACCAGCCCGCCCTGCGTGATCGTCACCGTCTGCATCGTCGCCAGCGCGTTGAAGACCCAGTATCCGTGGAAGTCAAAGAGCGGGCTCTCAGCCGGGACGATGCTGTAGTTCGCCCCGTCGAAGGCGTAGACCGAGTTGGGAGCCGTGCTGTATGCTCCCGCCGTCGTCCCGCTCCAGGGGACGCCCACCATGTTCCACCGCGGATGCAGCGTCACGTCCACCGACTCGGCGTTCGGATCGAAGATGTCCACATTGAACGTCGTCGGCAGGGGACCCGCCGCCGGATCGCGGAAGATCCACCAGCCCTGGCTCACGAACGGAAGCGGATCATCCGACACTTGAACACCCGGCACCTCAGCAACCACATCGCCGAACATCGAGTAGTAGTTTTGGACTTCCGGCGACGGGTTGTAGCCATACATCGACACGACGCCGCGGGTGAACAGGTCCGCAGGCGACCCGTCCGTCGTCGGTCCCGGCAGCGAGAACATCTGCCAGCGCACGCCCAGCGTCGTGCTCAGCGGAACGGCGGAACGCTTGGCGATGACCAGCGTCAGCGTGTGGAACCCGGTGTTCAGCGGGATCGATGCTTCCAGAGGCAACTGATAGACGGCTTCGCCGTACTCGATCCGCGAGTCGTTGAAGAACGCCAGGACGCCCTCCGGGAGCGAATCGACGCCCAAGTAGAACGTCCCGCTGTCCACGTGGACGGCGATGTTCCAGATGCGGTCGATGGTGTCCGAGAAGGCGAGGACGTCCTGCAGGTAGTCTTCACCACCTCGCTGCAGGCGCAGCCACGACGATGGAGGCGGCGGAGCCGGAGGAGCGATGATGTCTTCGAGCGAGTTGTAGCCATCGACCGCATCGATCGCCAACCCGAAGGTCACCAGCTTGTCCTCGACGGGAACGCCGCTCATCAGACGGAGCGTCCCCATCCAGTTCCGCTCCGGCGGAGGCGGCATGGTGATAGTGAAGCTCAAGCCCGTGGGCATCGGCTCGCCTTCGCCGACGACGAAGTAGACGCTATGCGTACCTTCCCAGTCGGGGCCCAGAGCGGTCAAGTCGAACGCCGCCCCGACAGCGATCGACGATGTCACAAAGTATTCCGATGCCCAAAGCAGCGATTCCAGACCATCGTTCAGCAGAGCCAACTCGACGTTGTCGAGGTTCGCTCCGGTCACCACCACGTCGGCGATAGAGCCGCGATCCGCGTGGTCAGGCAGGATCGCCTCGAACACCGGCGGCGGTGGCGGCGGTGAGTTGATCATGAACGTGAGACCCGTCGACGCATAGGTGGAACCGCCGTTGGTCGAGAAATGGACCTCCTGCAAGCCGTCCCAATCGGGACCCAGCGCCGTCAAGTCGAACGTCGTCGTCAACGCGGTTGCCGTCGGCGCGGTGACCGGGAAG
>VGLH01000039.1 GCA_016866785.1 Candidatus Poribacteria bacterium | reverse complement strand
CCGACCCAAGCTCGATCTCCGCCTCCCGAAGCAGCCGTATGATCTCGTCTGCTGCTCGCCGTTTCCTCGGCATCGAGAGTCTCCTTCAGCAAGGACGACTCTCATTGTAACTGGTTCACTTTTCGGGAGCAGGCCAGTCCTCCTGAAACATCGGATCCCTCGCGCGCACAAACGGATGCAGAACATCCGTCGCGACGCCTATCAACGGTGGATACTCCTCGTCGCACCCACTGTCCCAACTTAGCCGAGCAGGTCAGAGCCTTGCCGACCTCGCTGGCGACTGCTGAGGTTGGCTTGTGTACGGACAGATCGAACGCTACAGTTCCCGTGATCCCGTTTCGGTGAGGGATACGACCAAAGCGAGGGTATCTACATGCTGACGGACGCGCAGGTCCGCGAGTTCGATGAGCGCGGCTTCATCAAGTTGGGGAAGGTCTTCTCGGACGAGGAGTGCGATCGGCTCTACGACGACATGCTCCGCGTCATGCACGACCAGACGGACCGCAAGCCGGTCCTGAACCGGAATCTGACCAACGATCCCACGAACGTTGTCATCCAGATCGTCAACATCTGGGAAGCGAGCGACCTGTTCCTCGATCTGGCGCGCCGCCCCGAGATCACGGTGGCGGTCGCACAGCTCTGCCGTACCGACGTGCTCCGCATCTGGCACGATCAAGTGCAGTTCAAGCCGCCGCGCGAAGGCGGACCCACAGGCTGGCATCAGGACCATCCCCTCTGGCCCACGATCCAGCCGGCGGATCTGATCTCGGGCTGGGTTGCGCTGCAGGACGCCAACATCGACAACGGCTGCATGTGGATGGTTCCCGGAAGCCACAAGTGGGGGAACCAGCAGCGGTTCCTCGGAACGCGCGATGAGTTCACGCCGATCCATCGCGATCCGTCGCAGTTGCCGCCCGATGTCGTCATCGAGAAGGTCCCAGCACCGGTCAAGAAGGGCGAGTGCCACCTGCATCACTGCCTGACATGGCACGGCAGCCCACAGAACAGAACCGATCGGCCGCGTCCGGCGATCGCCGTCCACTACATGCCCGGACACACGCGATACGAACCCATCGGCTGGCACCCGATGGAGCAGTTCGTCAACGTGCCGAAGGGGGCGATCCTCGAAGGGGATTCGTTCCCGGTCGTTTACGACAATCGCCGACGGGTCGCCTGACGCGTCGGTTCTAGCGAACGGGGCGCTGTCAGGAGTACGGCGCCCCGTTCACTCAGTTCTGCCTGCGGCGCGCCTGCCGTGCCGGCGGACCCATTCTGACAAGCTCTCCACGAACGCCCGCTCCTCCCGATCCAGCCCGTCGAACAACGAGCCCTCGCGCAGGTCGAAGGAACGACGCGGTCTGCCGTCGCTTCCGGGCATGCGAGTATCGCCGTTGTGGAAGCACCAGCCCGCCGCGCCAGCGTCGAACGCTGCGTCGAGGTCCTGCACGAAGTCCGCAGCGACTGGGTTCCACCGGCCCGGATCGTAACCCCGTCGGAAGGGCTCCTGATAGTGAAGGGCAACATCTTGCCCGACATCGGTGATCCAGGACAGGTACTCACGCGTACGCGCGGGCGTGTCGCCAGGGGACCCCGCGTAGCGGTCGCGGTGCGGCGTCAACAGATCGACGCCGACCTCGTCGATGTATGCGCGAGCGTCCTCGGCGATCATGTCGCCGCCATGAGATGCCGTCACGAGACGATCGGGGTCTATTGACCGGACCATCTTGCGCAGAGCCGCTAGCTCCGAAATCGGCACGAACCGGTCATCGCCGACGTTCCGCTCGTTCGCCAGGTCGATGTAGACGTTGCGCCGGTCGCGGAGCGTCTCCGTGATGGTCTCGACCGCACGCTCATGCGCCGCGAAGTCCGGGAGCTTTCCCCACAGCCTCGACTCACCGTCAGATCGCTTGAGACCGCGCGTCAGCGTCACGTCGACGACCATGCCTCGCGCATCCGCCATGTTGACGAGGCGCACGAGGCGGCTCACATACGGCTCGCGCGGCGATCCGTCGTCGTTGACCGCGGAAACGTCCTCGCCGAACGCCGTCCACGTCGCCCACACGCGCAGCCAGTTGAACCCGCACGCGGCGATCCGGTCGAGGTCGGAACCGAGTACCTCGTCCGAAGCGCCAAGACCGCCATAGTAGCTGATTCCCAGCAGGAAAGTCGGTTCGCCATCGATGACGAACGACCCATCGTGGACTTCGAGCACGGTTGCAGACCCCGATCTGGCGTAGGACGTCAGCAAGACGAAGGCGCACACCGCGATTCGAACCCACGCCGACGCGGTGGGAAATCGCCTAAGCGAGCTGGAGGTACTGCGGCGCCTTGTCGCTCGGACCGGTGAAGCGGGCATCGGCTCCCATGTAGCTGACGATCATCGCACGACGCGGGCGATCCGAGAGATTATCGGACGTCGCATGAAGCAGAAGGCTGTGGAAGAACAGCACGCCGCCTCGTCTCAGCGGCACGCTGACTTCGGAGCTCAGGTCGAGCGAGCCCTCATCGACCTGGAAGTCGCGGATCGAACGATGTTCGACGACGCCCTGGCGATGGCTCCCCGGCAGGACCCGCATACAGCCGTTCTCGAGCGTCGCATCATCGAGCGCCGCCCAGACTGAGCACAGGTTCATCGGTTCGATCTGCCAGTAGGCGGAGTCTTGGTGGTACGGCTTCTCAGAGCCGACTCGCGGCGGCTTCATCATGAGCGCGTCGCGGAACATCCGTATACGGTCGCCGAGCAGGTCTCGGATGCGCGGCAGGATGTTCGGATGCTGCGCGAAGCCCATGAAGAGATCGTCGTGCTCAACCAACCCTTCGACCTTGCGGATCGACTTCAACCTCGATTCCGCAGCCAGCTCGCCCTTGGCGACGCGCGGCTCGACCTGGACGCGGACTCCCGAACGCTCTTCCTCCACGATCTTCCCAGCGCGTTCGAGCAACGCGTCCACCTCGGCGTCAGACAGCAAGCCCTCGAACGCCAGGTAGCCGTCGCGCTCGTACGCGGCGATCTCGTCGCGACTCAGAAGCCTCCCCACGCCTCACCTCCAGTCGGCGTCCATCTAGGCGGACGGACGCCAAAGATCGATCGGTCGCTTCGCGCTCGTCGTATACGGGAACTGGACCTTCCTGCCGGTTCCGGCGGATTCGTACGCGGCAAAGATGATCTCGAGAACCGCTCTGCCATCGTCTCCGGTCACGAGCGGCTCCTTGTCGTCTGCGACGCAGTCGATGAAGTGCTCGAACTCCTGCGGAAAGCCGTAGTTCCACGCCTCCTCGTAGATCGTGAACGACCAGCCCTTGGTGCTCCCGGCTTTCTCGACGGCGTATCCGTAGCCCTGCGAGCTGTAAGTGCGGATCGAGTTGCCGTGCAGCAGGTCGGCGTACGCGACGCCGCCCGATCCGTAGACTTCGGCAGTGTCGTCCATGCCGCCCGGTTTCGCCCAACTCTCCTCAGCCACGCAGGACACGCCGTTGGCGAAGTTGACCACGATGACCGCGTTGTCGTCGCCCTGTGTCTTGTCGCGATGGACGTAGGTTCCCATCTCCGCCCAGACGCTCTCCACGGGCGGGTTCCCCAACATCCATCGGAAGAACTGGAACGCGTGGCATCCCATGTCGAGCGTCACGCCACCGCCGGATCGGGAGACGTCCCAGAACCAGGGAGAGTGGGGTCCGTCGTGCTTCTCGCACTGCTTGATCATGTAAACGTCGCCGAGGGCTCCCTCGTCCACCAGGGTCTTCAGCCGGACGTACTTCGGCGTGAAGCACAGTTCCTCGGCATACATGAGCTTGACGTTCGCCTTGCGGCACGTACGGATCATCGCATCCGCTTGTTCGAGGTTGACTGCGAGGGGCTTCTCGCAGATGACGTGCTTCCCAGCCTCTGCCGCATACTGCGCGGCTTCGGAATGCAGGTCGTTTGGCAGACCCAACACGACGACGTCGATCTCAGGCATCTCGAGCATGCGCATGTAGTCGGTGTACGCGTGCGGGATATCGAAGCGCTTGGCGAACGCCTCCACATGCGACGGCGTGCGTGAAGCGACTGCCAGAATGTTCGCCCGAGGAACGCGCTGCAACGAATGGGCGTGAATGTCAGAGATAAACTGCGAGCCGATCAGTCCGACATTAACCTGTTTCACGGTAGGTCTCCTCAGAGCGCCCAATAGGAGAGCGCCCAATGGGCTGCGGCAAATGTGTGCACGCGGTCCGAGCACGCGCCGTACGAATCGCTGCGTCGAGCCGTCAGACCTGCGTCGCGCGGATGGGACCGGCATTCCGTGCTCGAGAGACTGGTCTCAACCACGCAGACGCCGGAAACGGACCTGTTTGTACTAGGTCATAGCTCAGTCTCGCGGCTCTGTCCAAGCGGCTCGAGGGCAGATCGCATCCGCCGGAATGTCACCGGATCATTCCGGCTGAGGCATGAACCACGCAGCAACCGGTAACGCCGCGAGTACCACCCACATCACGCGGAACGTCGCCGGAGCCAGCGTCTCGCTCCCAGGAGCGCCGAAGAGCCCACCGATCGGTGTGAACGGAACCACAGCCGCAAGGAACGCCGACACCGCCGACCCAGCGATGAGCCAGCGGTTCGCTTTGGCGAACTCGGCTCCGGGTCCTCGCCTGCCAATGAGGTCACGCAGCAGCAGCACGAGCGATGAAGACACCAGAACAAACGCCGAAGCTGCTTGATAAACGGCGGCTCGTGACGGTCCCGCCGGCACCGACCGCGAGACGACAATCCCCGCGGCGAGCGACATCAGCGCGAGCACCAGCCCTCGCGACGCGACGTGCTGCCAGGCGATTCCCTTGGGCACGTTGCGGTTCGCAGTAGCCCAGTGAGTCGGTTCAGGGAACCGCATACCCACCGCAGCCAGCGAGAACGGAACGCCGAAGATGAGCAGCTCTGCCCAGACGAGCTGCGAGAGCTCCAGCGGAACCTTGGGTCCGCCGAGAAAGAGCCCGACCACCGCGCCAATCGCGAGCAGGAATCCCAGCGCGGCGTGCACGGACAGGCTCCAATGAGATACCCGCCGAATGACGCGTCCCGCATCCTTGGCGAGTCGGAGCACGCGATAGAGACCCCCGAGCGTCGCATCTTCCAGGACGATCCCAGCCTCGTGGACGGCGGCATCCGCGCTGAACCGGGCAGGGGCGATGCTGACGTCGGCGTGGCGCAACGCCGGGATGTCGTACATGTTCCTGCCCATGAACGCCACGTCGTTCTCTCGGCGTCGAAGGATCGACGTCACACGCGCCTTCTGGTCGCCCCGCAACTGGGAGTAGACGATGACCCGGTCCACCATGGGCATCAGGTCGTCGTCTTCCATCAGGTTGAGCTGATCGCCTGTCAGCAACTGTGACCGATGATCCAGCAGACCACACTCCCGTGCGATGCGCCGAGCCACCTGCGGTTCCGCATCCGCCATCATGACGAGACGCATCCCAGCCCGCGAACACGCATCGAACACCTCGGGCAGATCGCCACGAAGCGGATCGGAGAACCCGATCATCCCCAGGAAGGTCACTCCGTCCTCGAGCCGTTCGATGTTCTCCGCTGCATGGTCGATATCGCCGAAGATCCGTCGATAGGCGACACCGACCACGTGGGTCGTGTCCGACCGCATGACGTCGTGAACGTAGAACAAGGTCTCCCGCTGCCGGGCTTGGAGCACGTCTTCCTCGTCGTTGAGGCGGATCGTCTTCGACTGCTCCAGGATCGGCGCCACGCTGCCGATGACGAACAGGTATCCGCGATCTGCTTCGGTGCGGAAGAGAACGCTCTGTCGGCGACGCGTCGAGTCGTAGGGCAAGTCCGCGACTTTGGGCATCAGGCCGCGGAAGCTCGATGCGTCGATCCCGGCGTTGCGTGCCAGTTGCAGGAGGGCGTCCTTGACGCGTGGCTCCATCGCTTCCCGACCGTCTTCTCCCGCGTCTGCGTGGAGCGCGCACATCGCCGTGCTCACGAGCAAGAGGTACAGGTCCGGCGGCGCAGTCGGACCGTCGGACGTGTCCTCCGGCGCGTCGGAGTACTCGACATCGGGCATCGAATACCGGAGCAATTCTTCGTTGGGTTCGATCTCTGTTCCCGCTCCGAGGAGCCTGGGTACGGCGCTTCCGTCGAAGACCTGCCCGTCGACGAACACGCGATGAACAGCCATCTCGTCACGCGTGATGACTCCCTGCGGGTCGAAGCACACGGTCGTCGTCAGCGCGAGCGACTCCAGCATCTCCGGGTCCTGTACGGAAGCTCCTAGCCGCACCAATCCCTTGAGGCTCTTGGCGAACACCAGCAGTGTCAGCAGTTCGGATTGCGCAGGGAGCACCGCCAAGACAAACGCGACAGCGACACTGGCAGCGTGCAGCGTCTCTCCGGCGTTCGCCGAGACGCCACGATGCACGAGCGCTGCCAGGATGAGCGCGCCGACGGCTCCGAGCCAAGCGATCTTCGGATAGGCGCGCGCCACGTGGTCGTGGGTCGCGACGAGCGGAAACTCGGCGTGCCGGTTGGCGTAGAACTGACAGATCGTTCTCTCGTCACCGACGGCAACCACGACGGCGCTGCCGGTACCCGAATGGACGAACGATCCCGCGAACAGCATGTTCGTCTGTTCTTGAGGCGAGAGCTCGCCGGTCAACGTGCTCGAGGTCTTCTCGGACGGGTCTGAGATACCGGTGAGAGGCGACTGGTTGACGCACAAGCCCTGGCACGCGAACACGCGGGCGTCGGCTGGAACTGCGTCCCCGGCGCGGAGTCGGAGCACGTCTCCGAGGACGATGTCCAACGGGTCCACATCGACGGGCTCGCCGTTGCGCAGAACCCGCGCCTTCCGCCGTACTCCAGCGCGGATCAACGACAGGTCCCGGTCTATCCGAATGCGGAGCCATACACGGATAGCCACCATCGCGATGCCCACGACGAGGCAGACGATCCCTTGCCAGTATGCGGGTGTTCCCGTCGCGAGCCCCCCCAACACCGATCCCACGCCCGCCGCCGCCAGCAACGCGGTTTGGGCGTTCGTCGCCTGCTCGACGATCACAGACCAGAGGGGCTTCGGCTGCGCCATCGCCACGTCCGCATTCGTGGAGTCGTGGGCGCGAGAAGCCGCCTCCAGCGTGGTCAGCCCGGTCCTGAGATCCGTCTTGAGAGCTCGAACGATGGCGAGGATATCCTGCGCATACCACGGCGCGGACATTCGGGGCTCCTGTTGCCGGGCTCTTGGGAGCGGGATCGACGAACGAACCCGCGATCATCACGGCATCGACGTCGATCGCCTGCGAAACGAGATCGCCCTCGGGGATTCAGGAACCCATCAGTCCGCGACCTTCGTGCTCGCGCCGCGAAAGTCAATCGTCGTGATGTGGATTGTCGCATCGATCCGAGCCCGTGCAAAGGTACTTCTCATCGCCTCGGCGACCTCTTCGGCAGCGCCGATGCAGAATGCCGCGATCGTCGGGCCCGATCCGCTCAGCGCAGCGGCCCATGCCCCAGCCTCTCGAGCGGCGGTGAAGGCTTCGCGCATTTCCGGCACAAGTGCCTCGCGGTAGGTCTGATGGACACGGTCTTCCATGCCGGCAGCCAGGTGCCGGTACTCGCGCGTGGCGAACGCAGCCACGAGGAGGGCGACTCGGCCGATGTTGAAGACGGCGTCTTGGAGGGGGATCGATGGCGGGAGCACGGATCGCGCCGCCGCTGTCGGAACCCGAACCTTCGGGATTGCGATCACGATCTGCAGGTCGTCCGAGCACTCCACCGGGAGGGAATGGACTCGTTCGCCATCTCGGCACGCGACGCGGAGACCGCCGTACAGCGATGCTGCGACGTTGTCAGCATGGCCGTCGAGGCGTGTGGCGAGCTGAAGCACCTGCTGAATCGGCACGGGCTCGGAGACCCACGCGTTGCTCGCGAGCAGTCCGGCGAGGATCGCCGACGCGCTTCCACCGAGACCCCGTTCGAGAGGGATTCCGTTGACGATGTGAATGGCGACCGGCGGGGGGTCCAGTCCCGCGAGCTCGTAGAGCGAGCGGTAGGCGCGGTAGGCAAGGTTCGTGCTGTCTCGCGGGATCTCGTCCGAGTTCAAGCCCGAAGCTGTGATGTGACAGAGACCTTCGCCATCCCATACGGCAAACGTGTATCGGGAATGGATCTGGAGCGCCATTCCGAGGGTATCGAAGCCGGACCCGAGGTTCGACGTGCTGGCGGGAACCTGAACGACGATCTTCGGATGGCTCACTGACACCGACCACTCCTTCGCTCGAACGGGCGGAACACGGCGCGTCGGCTGGCACCCGGGCGCTAGCCCTTCAGCTTCTCAACGTGCTTGCGGATGCCCGCGAGCCCGAGTTCCAGTTGCTCGCGCCGCGTGGCATAGGAGAGCCGCAGGTGTCCCTTGCCCTGCGCGCCGAAGGATGATCCCCACAGCGTCGCCACTCCCTGGTCCGCCAGCAGAGACTCGGCAAACGCCCGATCATCGTCGGAGACTCCGCGAACGTCCGGGAACGCGTAGAACGCACCGTTCGGACTTCCGCACCGTATGCCGTCGATGCCGTTGAGTCCAGCGATGAGCATGTCGCGACGAGCTCGGAACTCCTCGAGCATCCGGCGTAAGGGCTCCCGTGGTCCGCGCAACGCGGCGATCCCGGCGTGTTGGACGAACGTCGCCGTGCACGAGTTGGAGTTCACCATCAGTCGGGAGACCGCTTCGACGACCGCCTTGGGCATGACACCCCAGCCGAGACGCCAGCCGGTCATCGCGAACGTCTTGCTGGCTCCATCCACGAGGATCGTCCGGTCGCGCATCCCGTCGTGGCTCAGAGGGCTCACATGGGAACCGGAATAGACCAGCTCTGAGTACACTTCGTCCGCGAGCACCCAGAACCCGTGCTCTGCGGAGAGCTCGCAGATCAGTCGAACATCCTCCTGGCGGAGCGTGCCGCCCGTTGGGTTCTGCGGCGAGTTCAGGATGCACATCCGTGTCTTGGGCGATACCCGACGTCGCAACTCCTCTTCCTGGAAGCCGAAGCCGAGCTCCGGGCACAGCGGCAGCGGCACTGGAACCCCGCCGGCGAACCGGATGACCGATTCGTAGATCGGGAACCCAGGATCCGGGTAGATCACCTCGTCGCCGGGACGTACGCAGGCGAGCGCAGCGAAGAACAGAAGTGGCTTCGCCCCAGGCGTGACGGCTACCTCTTCGGGCGAGACCTCGACGCCGCGCGACGCGGAGATCTGCTCAGCGACCGCCTCTCGCAATGGGCGGATACCCTCCGTAGCCGAGTAGCCGGTCGCTCCATCGCGGATAGCGCGAATGGCGGCGTCACAGATGTGTTCGGGGGTAGGGAAGTCCGGCTGACCGATCTCCAGATGCACGACCGACCTGCCGGACGCCTCGAGCGCTTGGGCGCGGCTCAATACGAGGAAGGCTGACTCCGTACCGAGCCGCGCTATCCGATCGGCGAGTTCCGGTGAGCGTGGCTGAACCGTCACGCGATCCCCGTCACTTGGCGACGAAGTAGATGACTCGCCCGAAGTCCGTCATCGCCCACGCTTCGTTCTTGATGGCGGCGATGTCGCTGACCTTCGCCGTCAGCGGCTTCGACTTGCCGCCAATCGTCACTGGAACCGACACGGAGTTCCACTTGGTTCCGCCATTCGTCGTATAGGCAATCGCCCCGTACTCGCCGGAAGCCCACACGTTCTTGTCGTCTCCGGCTTCGACGCCGATCAGGTCCTCTTCGCTGCCGCCGGGCTGCGCCTTCCAGGTCGCCCCGCCGTCCGAGGTCATGATGACCGTGCCGAACTTCCCAACCGCCCATCCCTGGCGCGGGCTCGAGAACGAGATGTCGAACAGCCCGTCTTCGGTTGTGTGGACGACCTTCCAGGTCTTCCCGCCATCGGTGGTCGACCGAATGACGCCCGTCTCCCCGGCTCCAGCGGCGAACCCGACCGTCTCAGAGATGAAAGACACGCCCATCAGCATCACTTCGCCTTCGCCAACCTGACCGCTGGGCTGCCCGCCGGCGAGTACCTGCCATGTGCGCCCGCCATCCGAAGTCGTCACGACGGTGCTGTTCGCACCGACCGCCCAGCCTTTGCGCGGGTTGAGGAAGAAGACGTCGTACAGATCGACGAGAACCTTGCTGGTCTGAGACGTCCACTTCTTGCCGCCGTCCGTCGTGGCGACCACTGCGCCGCCCTCACCTACAGCCCACCCGTTCATACCGTCCACCATCGTGACACCCAGCAGGCGCCCGCGAGTGAGACCCTTGACCAAAGCCCACGTCTTGCCGCGATCGGAGCTGACCGAAACGACACCCTTTTCGTTCTCGAAGACCTGCTCACCGGCGAGCACAATGGTGCCCGGCGCGGCGACCGACATCGCGTTGAATGAGATGTCGGTGTTCGGCTCGCGCAATTGCTGGAACGATACCTGGCCCATCACGCTCTGCGTGATGCCGACGAGCAGCGCCATGCCGAACGTCAGCGCGATTCCATTCGCAGCGCGCGTCCGATCCCGCCTACACCGGGTCATGTGTTTCTCCTTCGTCGTGCGATCCATTCTGCCCATGGCAATCGCGGCCCGTTGCGGTCAGAGCCGCTTCGTCGCGCACCGTGACGGCCGCCAGAGGCTCCCGCGACCGACGTACCAGTCAAACGTCACGCACCCATTACCGGTAGACATCGCTTCGATGCTCGAACCCAGCGCCGGAGCCATCACTCCTCGTGCCAGTCCCAAGACAACCCCAGATCGGAGATCATCGACAGATCGTCCTCTGCCCGACGACCCGATGTCGTGAGATAGTGTCCGACCATCGTCGCGCTCGCTCCCGCCATGAACATCATGCTCTGCAGGTCCCGAAGGTTCACCTCGCGCCCTCCAGCGATCATGATCTCCTTGTCGGGAAGGACGAACCGGAACAGCGAGATCGTCCGCAGGCACTCCCTAGGCGACAGCGGGTCCATGTGCTCGAGCGGAGTTCCGGCAATCGGATTCAGGAAGTTGATCGGCACGATGTCCACGTCCAGTTCTCGGAGCTCGAACGCTAGCTCGACTCGCTGTCGAGGCGTCTCCCCCAGACCGATGATGCCTCCTGAGCACACCCGCAGACCCGCCGCCTTCAGGTGGCGGATGGTCTGGACACGCTCCTCGTACGTGTGTGTGGAGCACACCTTCGGATAGTAGCTCTTCGCCGCCTCCAGGTTGTGGTTGTAGGCGACGAGCCCGGCTTCTCTCAGCCGATGTGCCACGGACTCGCTCTCGATGATCCCCAGAGACGCGTCCGCTCGCACGGTTCCGCTGGCGGTGAGCTCGCGCACGCGCTCCAGCACGCGCTCCAACATCGGGCCCTCGCGCAAGCCCCGCCATGCAGCGACTAGTCCAAGCGCCTGCGCATGGCGTCCGTGCGCTTCGCGCGCTGCTTCCAGAACCTCGTCCGTCGCTAGGAACGGATACACGCTGATCTGTGTCTGGTGTCGGGCTGATTGAGCGCAGAACGAACAATCCTCGGTACAGCCGCCGGACTTGGCGTTCACGATCGAACAGAGGTGGATCTCGTCGCCTCGGAAGTGGCGCCGGATTCGATCCGCCCACGACATGAGGTGCGGCAAGAGGGACAGGTCCAAGTCGACGAGGCGGAGCGCGTCTTCGAAGCCCAAGGGGTCGCCGTCCAAGACTCGCATACCGAGCTTGTCGACGAGAGCGGCGAGGTCGAGCTCTGTGGCGCGGGTCGGGGCGGCGCTTGTACGGGGTCGCTGCATGGGGTTACACCTCGTCGGACGCGCCGTCGTCTGCCTCGGCGAGTTCATCGATCGGTCGTCGGTTCGCGTACCCGGCGTCTACGTCATGCCAATGGCGGACTTCCGGCTCGCCGGACTTCCAGCACAGGTGGATCTCGCGATCCAGTCGCATCGACGGGAAGTCCACCAACCCGATTTCGATGTCCCGAAGCAGGATGCCCTCGTGCTCGATCTGCCGCTGCAGGGAGCGCAAACGGCTGGACAAGCATAGGAACCGACCGGCATCGCGGCTGCCGGCGTCCAGATGCGCATGGTGGACGACAGCCTTGACCGGCTCCTCGAGAGCCGACATGGACGCCCACGTCGACCGCATGTCGGCAAGCCACGCCTCGAGCATCGGGATCATGCGGTTCGCATCGTCGAGAGTGAAGAACCGACGCAGCCCACTGCCGAGTCGTTGCCGCATGCCGTCCGGTCGTCGCATTGGGCAGCGCCCGTCCAGTGCTGGAGTCATGAGGACTCGGTGGGCTCGTCTTCCTCGATGGTCATCTTGGGTCCGGCGCTGCGATCCGTCGCACCTGAGTCACGCCGTTTGGACGCCTGGGCTTCGACGCGGTCGATGCGCGCAATCTTGTCGGAGATGCAGGCGTCGACGCACGCTCGGATGCCCCGAAGCGCCTCGCGGCGAGCGGTGGCGAAATGCGAAACCACGTCCTGGGGAAGGTGCGACAGCAGGAACGCCGCTGTATCGTCGATCAGGCTGGCAAACATCGGACTTCTCCTCGCGCAGCAGCCAAGTCGCCCTGATTGTAGGCACTGGCAGAGAGCCCGTCAAGCACGGCGGCGTCATGACGCGCCATTTGCGTCCGTCGCGGACCCTTGTCGCTCAGCGGGTCGCAGGGTACTATCGCCCACTGAGGCGACTCGCACTTCATGCTGTCACGCATCTATCTCATCCCGATCGGGCTCGTTGTCGGAGCCTATGGCACACTCGTCGGCGCGGGCGGCGGGTTCATCCTCGTTCCGATCCTCCTCTTCCTGTATCTCGATCTGGAACCGAGCGTCGTCGCCAGCATCTCGCTCGCCGTCGTGAGCCTCAACAGCGCTTCGGGTACGGTCGCGTACTTCCGCCAGCGACGCATCGACCTGCGAGCCGCGATATGGCTCGCGCTCGCTGGTCTGCCGTCTGCGGTTCTGGGCGCGTTCTCGACGCGTCTGCTATCGCGGGAGCAGTACGACGTCGTCATCGGCGTCGTGCTGACGGGCATCGGCACGCTGCTCTTCGCGTTCCCGAAGGCGCGGATCCACCATGACCCGACGACATCCGGCGGACAGTGGAACCGCACCTTCGTCGATGCCAACGGTGTGACGTACAGCTACTCCTTCAACCGCTGGTTTGGCGCAGGTGTCAGCGCCGCGGTCACGTACCTTCCGAGCCTGATTGGGATCGGCGGCGGCAGCATCCACGTCCCGGCGCTGACGACTGTGCTCGGCATCCCGCCCCACGTCGCCACGGCGATGTCCCAGTTCGTGCTCTCCGTCACGGCGCTTGCGGCGACGAGTGTTCACGTTGCGAGCGGACATTTCTACGTCGGCGTCCGTCGCGCCGCCATGCTCGGAATCGGCGTGATCGCAGGAGCCCAGATCGGGGCTCGCCTGTCTGGACGATGCAGGGCACGCTGCTGATCCGGCTGCTGGCGGTGGGGATGGCGGTCGCAGGAATCCGGTTGCTGATCCTCGCCCGCGTGAACGGATCGCTATGACGAAGCCGGCGTTTGTCCTCTCAGTCCGCGAGCACGGCAACGAGCTGCTGCGCGCCGAGTGTGCGTCACTCGCCCGATGCGAGCCGGACGCCGACGGATTCGCCTCGTCGCATGGCAGCGTCGATATCGCGCGAGCGGCATACCTGCGCGTCGCCGCCGATGTCGTCGCGTCCGATGACACATTCGATGGGCTTCTGAATCGGGTTCGACGCGCCAGAGCGGGAGCCTCGGAGTTCCGCATCGACGCGGTGACGTTGCCCGGAACCGAACGCCGGCTCACGCGCGAAGACGTCATCGCCGCAGCAGACGCGTTCGAGGGGTTCTACCCGAACCTGCGCGACCCGAAGAGCCGCTTCCTCCTCGTCTCTCGTCAAGGCTGCGTGCTGCTGGGAGCTGTGCGCTCCGAGCCAGATCGGTCCTACGAACGCCACGACGCCAAGCCCTATCGCACGTCGAGTTCGCTCCCGTCGCGGCTCGCCCGAGCCGTTGTGAACGTCGTGGCGGGCCCGGGCGACACCGTCGTCGATCCCTGCTCGGGAACCGGTTCCCTCCTTTTGGAGGCGTGCGCCATCGGCGCTCTTGCCATCGGTTCGGACTGGAACCCGCGCATGGTCGGGATGACACGCGCCAACCTGGCGCACTTCGGCTACGAGGGCGAGATCGCCCTGGCCGACGCCCGCGCTGCCCGACACGCCGCCGATGCGGTCGCGACCGACCTGCCCTATGGCAGGAACCTCGTCGCGCCGGAGGGCATGCTCCGCGAGATCATCGCCAACTGCGCGCGAACGGCTCCGCGAGCGGCGTTCGTCGCGCTTGCCGACATCACCGGCTGGTTGGCGGACGCCGGATACGAAGACATCCGCGTGTATCGTGTTCCCAAGTACACGGGCTTTGTCCGCTACGTGCACGTGGCGCGTAGCTCGCGCCCGACGCTTCGCTAGCAAGGAGATAAGATGCGTTCCGTCGAGTTTGCCGTGTGTGCCGGGGGTCTGGGTCAGCCGAAGCAGTCGGCGTGCGATCTGAGCCGCCAAGGGGTTCGAGCCATCGAGACGGGCCCGCCGGATTTCATTCTCAGCACGGATGCGGCACGTCTGCGAGAGATTGCTGACACTTTCGCCGGAGAGGGAGTGCGCATTCGGTCGACCCATGCGCCGTTCGGCAACGACTGCAACCTGTCATCCCCAGATCCAGCGGCGCGGACCAAGGCGGTAGAGGTGCACTGGCGCTTCATCGAGAAGTCCGCTGCGCTGGGGACGTACTGCATCGTCGTCCACCCGGGCACCGACGAAGCCCCGGGGCGGGTTCCAGAGATGCGCGAATGGCTCATCGAGAGCCTCGCTCAGCTCGCGCCTGCCGCCGAGAGCACGGGCGTCCGACTCGCCCTGGAGAACATGCTGCCGAAACACCCTGGGACGACCGGCGAAGAGCTCATCGCCACGCTGGACGCCGTCGGATCCGATTCCATCGGCATCTGCTTCGACTCCGGTCACGCGCACGTCAACGGCGCATTGCGCGGCGTCTTCGAGGCGGTCAAAGACCGGATCATCACCTTCCACATCCACGACAACGACGGCGTACGCGACAACCACTATCAGCCGCCATACGGCACGACGAACTGGGAGCACTTCCTCCGCATCTTCCGCACGATGGACTTCGATGACGCCGTCACCATCGAAGCGGCTCCGTGGGGACGTGCCGACTACGCGCGGATGATCGACGAGGTGGGCAGGCTCTTCACCCACTTCGAGGAGCAGATCGCCGGTTCCCAAGCGTCGTCCTAGGTCGAGCGCGTGGACTCGCCGACGCGGTAGTGCGCCAACGTCCTCGCGAAGGGCTCGGGCACCCGCACGACCGCACTAGCCGGGTTGACGAACGCGTGCAGCGTGCGCGCCGTGGCGACGACCTGTCCCGTCTGACGATTGCGCAGCTCGTAGCAGAGCTCGAACTGCGTCCGCCGGAGCTCGACAACGCCGATCTCGATTTCGAGCTCGTCGTCGACGCGCGCTGGGGTGACGTACTCCACTTGCAGACGCCGGACGACAGGGCATGCGCCCCACTCGTGGAACATGGCGTAGCCGTGTCCCATGGCGCGAACCAGGTCTCCCCGTGCCGCCTCCAAATATTGCACGTAGATCGCGTTGTTCACGTGTCCGAAGCCGTCCGCTTCGTACGACCGGACGATCAACCGTGTGACGAACCCGCGCTCGGAACCGTGCATGTCTCGCAACCTCAGTTGGGGAACACGCGATACATCGGTATGTCCAGGATCACGCCAGCGATGCTCCACAGGCAGGCGATCACGTAATCGCCAAGCAGCAGACCGATGAAGAAGGGCAGCGCCTTTCGATATGCCCGGATGCCGCCGACGCGCAACACGATCACCTTCAGCGCCCACGAGACGAACATCGGCATCCAGATCAGGTCGATGATGAACGTGGTACCCACCGCGTACCCGATGGGATGCAGGGCCCACGACACGAATCGGAGGTGCATGAAGCTCAGGAACGTCACGGCGGCGAACCCGAGCCCGACGGTTCCCATACTCGCGGCATCCGCGCCCGAGGGGTTGTCGAGCCATCCGCGCAGCCATCGGTACGGAATCAGCCCCATCTGCATCCGCCAGGGGTTCACGTTGGGCGTGCCGGCTCCCTTCGCGTAGTACATATGGAGCACCGTCCACAAGCTGAACACGATGCCGAGACCCATCGCCAGGAGCATGACCCCGGTGAACTGTCGGAGCGGCAGACGCGCTCGTCTGCCGATGTGCATTCCCTCCAACTGGTGAGGCATCGGCGCGCAGCGATAGTCCAGATTGAACCATTGGAGAACGGTCAGCGGAACCAGGCTCGCGGGACCGATCCGTCGCGAACCGACCGCGTCGACGAGGAGCTCCGCCGGGTTCCGCCAGGGTCCGAAGTGCCAGATGACCCCGCCCTCGCTGCGGATGCGTGTCAAGGCGAGCATGTAGACGACGTAGAGCCCGAAGAACGCGACAGCTACCCACAACCGGATGCCCGCCGCAACCGCGAAGCCGCACAGAAGCACCATGCCCGCCGCGAAGCCCGCTGACGCAAGGCGGTACGGCATCGGCTCGTCGTCGTCCGCTGCGCGGTTCCTGCCGAGTGCCATGCGCCACACGGCGCGCAGATGGCTGCGGCTCAGCCACAGAGCGATCGCCGAAAGCCCCAGCCACGCGCCGGCTCCCTGCTCCGCGTGACCTGGGAACCGGATGCCTGCGACGTATCCGCGAAGCCCCGCCGCCGAGGCGAACACGTCTTGGAGCTTGCGCAATACGTAGAACGCCCAACAACTGAACGACACGTCCAGCGGGATGAAGAACGTCAGCCCGATCACCGACGGGTGGAACCCGACGGGAACCCATCCGACGGCGTTCCACGGTCGGTCGCGGAACAGGTATCCGACGTCGAACGGCTTCACGGGGATATACGGCAGCGACGGCACGTGGAACTGGACGCTGTTCCACGACTGGATGACGCACGGGATGACGAACCCGAGCCAGAGCCATCGGTTCGCGAAGTAGTCCGTGAATCGGTGCTCGCGAAGACTCATCTCGACAGGCAGCGTCGTAATCGGATAGGTGAGCTGCTCCTGCTCGCTCCAGCGGCGGCGCAGGATCGCGTTCAGGCAGAACGTCGTCCAGAGCAGCGCTGCCGTGAACCCCGCCCAGACGATGCTTGGAACGAGCCAAGACCGCAGATGATCCGGCGTGTAGAGGGTCGAGTTTCCCTCGTAGAAGTGCGCGATCGCCGTTGGGCTCTGCGGGGCGAACCACGAGGGCATCGGCGTCCAGTAGTCGCGCCACCGGTTCTCAAGGGTCGCGTAGTAGTAGGGATTCGTCAGAGCCGTCGTTAGGAAGCCGAACATGCCGATCCCGTTGATGCTCATCGCGAGCGTGACCATTACGTAGATGGTCAGCATCTCGCCGCCAGTCAGGGCGTAACGCGGTGAAACGCGCTCCGTCGCGACGTTCGCGAGCACCAGGCAGAACAGGATGAAGACCGCGCCGATGAGGAGGGAGGTCGAAGTGATCTCGGTGACGCCAGTCGCCATCTCCGAGTTCGTGATCCAGAAGCACGATACCGGGATCAGCGCCGCGCCGATGATCACGGCGCGCGGCGTCACGCCGTCATTTCTCGCGCGTCTGGTAGGTCGCACGGTACTGCCGGATCGCCGTCGTGTCGGGATAGGACTCGGTGGACGCGTAGGGATAGCCGGACATGGCTCGGAAGGGCAGCGGCTCGACGGTGTCGGGGAACGCCGTGTAGAGGTCCATATCCTTGCAGTAGCCGAAGGTGTCGAACAGATACGTGCGCTCGTAGCCCTCCGGGATTGGCGGGAGGTCCGCAGCGCTGAACGCGACCGCGAGCTCCTCGCCGCGCCCCAGGATGACGTATTGGTCGTCGGCATCGGCGACGACGGGCGTTACGTCGCCGTACCGCGTGTGGACCCCCCGCGTGTTGCGGAAGGCGTAGGTGCGATCCATCGTCGAGTAGTCGTAGAGACGCGGCATCCTGCCGTCTGGGCTGGCTTCGCGCGGGTAGCCGGCGTGTTCGAGTGTCGCCCGCGATGCCCGTATCTGCGTCTGGCGAACGGCGTCCGTGCCCACATCCTGCGCGATGAACGCCTCGTCGATGTAGATCTCCATGTTGGTCCGCAGTCGGATCGCCTGTGTGTCTGGCGTTACGTACGGGCTGATGTCCAGCGTCATCGTCTTGGGCATGCCTGCCGGATAGCCAGCGGACGTCAGAACGGTTCGCCAGTCGCCTCCGCCGGTCCTAACGTCGACGCTCATGCCGGAGCCCTCGATCCCAGCCTGCTGAGCCGCGTAGACGACATGCGAGTAGGGGTACTCGATCCATCCGTACAGGTTCAGCACACACGGCTTAGACGCGTCGAGCGTCGAGAACCGGTTTCCGAAGTCGAGTTCGAGCGAGTGCACGCGGGCGAGATAGCCGAGGAACCGGGGATGGCGGTCGAGAGTCGGGTATCTGCGATCTCGGTCTGTCACGGTCTCCGTCCAGTCTGCTCCATCCTGGTCGATGGCTCGGATCGGATGAATGCGGCGTTCGTAGACGTACGGCTTGCCGGATGGCATCTGACCGTCCGTCGAGAAGCGCTCGTCCGGGTAGACCTCGGTGCCGACCGGATGATCGACCGCTGTCAGACGCAACTCATCGACGTAGGCGACCTCCTCCATCGGTTCCATGACTCGGAGCTGGAGCTCGCCGTCTCTTTCGCGGAGTTGGGAGCCTTCGATACGCACGCGCTCCGAAGGATCGGGAGGTCCGTACGCGCTGGGCGCGACGAAGAAGCCGATGCCGCCCCCTCCCATGAAGTCGGTCACGAACTCGAACCGCTCTCCGTTCCAAGCGAACAGGATCGGGCACGAAGACGCCTTCCGCTGCACCTCTGGGATGGTCAGCCGCTGGTTCGCCGCCACCTCGAGCTCCGACTGCAGCACCGCGTTGGACCACACGATCCGCACGAAATCCGCCGTCGAGGCGTCCGCTAACCCGAACTCAAGACGAGGGCTCGACGACGCCCCGACGCCGCCGACCATCTGTAGCTCCGACTTCTGCCAGAGACTGCCGCACTTCACCTCGACCGTCGAGCCGTACCCGAGCCGATTCGCCATCTTGCCGGCGAGTCGGATCGACAACCACTTGTGGCGATTGGCTCCATCGTTCCGCAGGACGACCGGCGTGTCGCCGTTGCGGGCGATGACCAGATCGCTGTCGCCGTCGCTGTCGATGTCCACACCTGCCGCGCCGCGCGCGTTCGCGATGACGACGCCGGCGAGCCCCACAGTGTTCGAGACGTCGGTCAGCCGACCAGCGCCGTCGTTCGCGAGGAGAACGCAGTGACCCGACTTCTCCCCTCCGACCTTCCCGTTGGCGATAAAGACGTCCACCGCGCCGTCGTTGTCGTAGTCGATGAGCGCGCCGGTGCTGCCCGTAACGCGATCGCTCCACTCGTACGCCTCGAAGGAGCCGTCGCCTCGGTTCCGGTAGAGCCGCGCCGGGGTCGAATCGCCAAGGAGCGCCAGCACATCGGCGTCGCCGTCCTTGTCGAAGTCCGCCGTGAGCACCGACACAGCGCTCGACACGAACGGTGATGGCGACGGACCGGTTGCCCACTGGTTCAGGCGCTGGTTCAGTCGAAGCTGCGCCGAGCCGCTCCGAGGGACGATCAGCGCATCCACGTCCGCGTCGTTGTCGAAGTCCGCGAGCGAGAGCCCCCAAGGGTTCCCAGGCAAATCGCCAAGACCCGAACTCGCCGTCACGTCCGCGAACGAACCGTTGCCGTTGTTCCGAAGAAGCGCCAAGCCGTCCGCGTTGAGGATCAGCAGGTCGAGGTCGCCGTCGTGGTCGGCGTCGGACCACGCGCCAGCCAGCGAGCGCGCGTCGCCTCCGGATGCTCCGGCTGCATCGGTCACATCGGCAAACGAACCCTTTCCATCGCCGCGCAGCAACGCGTTCGGACCTGAGCGAAGAAGATACAGATCGGCGTTCCCGTCGCCGTCGTAGTCACCGAACAGGGCAGCGACCGAATCCCGCGCGGAACTCGCCCGGCTATTCGGAAGCGGCTGACTTCGGAACCGCCCGTTGGCGTTCACATAGAGCACGTCACGAACCGTTCCGTCGGTCATTCGGACTGCCGGAGCCACGATATCCAGGTCCTCGTCGCCGTCCACGTCGCCGATCCCCAGCGATCCGCCGAGGCTCGCGGCGTCGTTGGCGGCGAATGCGAGCGGCACGCCCTTTCCGGCGTGCGATAGCGTCAGACCCGCGTCCGTCGTGGTGAATCGCACGGCAAGTTTGCTCGCGCGGGGAGCGTCCTTGGCGGGCGGGAAGAGGCGGACCACGTCCGCGAGCGAACCCATCTCCGTGTAGGCGACGGCGCGCTTGACGCCCACCTTCGCGGCGTCGAGTCGCTGGAACGTCGCCAAGACGCTCAATGCCTCTTGTCGTTCCTGGAGCCGTATGAGCGCCTGTGCGAGCGAGTAGTGCGCCGACAGCAGGTACGGGTTCCGCTCAATGGCTCGTCGGAAGTAGTCGACGGATGCTTCCATCTGCCCCGACGAGAGCAGCATCGTGCCGATGAAGTAGAGCGCATCGGGGTCTTCCGGGCTCAACCTGAGCGCCTCCTGGAAGTACTTGAGTGCTGCCGTGGAATCGCCTCGGTACCGGCTCAACATGCCGAGACAGTAGGGCGCATTGGGCATCATCGGGTCGAGCTCGGCAGCCTTCCTGAACGCGGCTTCCGCCTTGTCGAGAGCCCCACCGGGCTTCGACGGGTCCGAAAGCGCGTTCAGGTGCGCGATGCCCGCGTTCAGGTGCGCCACCGCCCAAGTGGGAGCCCTGGCGGCGAGGGCGTCGAACGCTGTTGCCGCGTCGGTGAAGCGGAACTGCTCCATGAGGCCGACGGCGCGGTTCATCCCGCGCACCATTGCCTCATCGGGAACATAGGCGGCGGTTGCCAGGGATGCGCGAGCGAGCAGCACGCACAGGACAGCGAACGCGAACCGACGTGATGCCACCGTCGCAGGCCTCCTGAAACGCGGTGCTAAGACTCGATGGGAATGCCCAAGACCGTCATCGCGGCGCGCATGTAACCGATCGCGTACGCGATTCCGGCATGCCACGGCGCGTCGCAGGCGGTCGCTGGCGTGTGGTCGGGGATCAGAACGCCGTCGTAGCCGGATTCGGCGTAGGCGCGCAGGGCTTTTACCATATCGACGTCGCCCTCGTCGATGAAGACCTCGCGGTAGTTGGGAACCTTCCCACGGACGTTCCGAAAGTGCACGTACGCGATCTTTCCCTCGGAGGCGTACCGGCGGATCGCGTCGTAGACATCAGCCCCCTGCATCTCGGACACGGTTCCCTGGCAGAACTCGATGGCGTTGGACGAGCTCGGAGCGATGTCGAGCAGTCGTCGGTAGTAGTCGGGGTGCGTGATGAGGCGTGCCGTACCGCGCAGCACGGGTAGCGGCGGATCGTCGGGGTGCGCGGCGAGCCGAACGCCGGCTGCCTCGGCGACGGGCACCAGGTTCGTCAGGAAGTACTCGAGGCGGCTCCACATCTGCTCGTGTGTGACAGTCCCGATGTCACCCGGAGGCACGTCGGATCGGACGCGGGTGCCCCAGACTTCGCCGTGGGGAATGGGCTTCTGTTCGGGAGCCTGATCCTCCAGGAAGCCGACCGACGTCGCCCCGCCGCGCGCGAACTCGCCGGAGACGCGTCCCCAGACACCCGCCAGACTGAAGTAGTAACCCATGACGGGAATCCCCGCCTTGCCCATGTTGCGGATGGTCTTCTTGAGGTTCTCCATCTGCGCCGCCTTGCCGGGCAAGTCGAGCAGCACCTGATCCCAGTGATGCGGGGCGAAGTTCTCGATGGCGGCGAGCGCCAAACCGTGACTCTCGATATGGACTCGCAGGCGCGCCAGGTCGTCGTAGGACCAGTAGCCTTCTCGCGCCGAGGGGAAGGTCTCCTCGCCGGGGAGGTGCTGGACGATGTGTCCGACGCCGATCTGGCGGGCGAACTGGAGGTTGCGGTCCGTCGCCATGCCCGCGTAGATGCCCATGCCGAGTTTCATGTCAGGGTATCCCCTTCGCTCTATGGCACGCGCGTCTTGTCGTAGATCAGCCGGAGCACGTCTCGAACGTCCCGGTGCACTTCCTCGGGGCGCATCGCGCTGGCGATGTCATGGCGCGTATAGATCAGACCGTGGTCGTAGAGGCGCGCGTTCAGCGCATCGTAATGGTTCAGCGCTTGCCGCGCGTCGAAAAGCAGCAGTTTGGCGCGGCTTGTGTTCAGACTCTCGACGGTGTCCGAAAGCCAATCGGTTCGATCCGAGAAGCCCTGCTCGTCGAAGAAGAACCCGTCGACTATGTTGCGGTGGAGCTCGAAATCGCGTTCGACAACCCTTTGCCACGGATGAGGAATCAACAGGTAGTTCTCAACGTGCCGCCGCTTCCACACGCGCAGGACAGGATTCCCGTCTGTGTCCGCCGGCAGTGTCGCCCGGTTGTTCCGATCGAGCAACATCACACGCTCCGCTCTGTCGCTGAGAAGGCGAGCGCCGTCGAAGTGCCGATCCGCGCGTTCTTTCATTTCGTCGGCGCTGCCCCCGCCAAGCGGGATGAACGCGACGCGCGATTCTATAGCCGACTCGATCCCCTCGAACTCCGCCGTTCCGTCCAGCACGCCCGCCCATGCGCGCAGGAGTTCCGCGTCCGTTTCTCCTTCGACGTAGACGAAAACGCGCCTTTCGATCAGGTTCACCAGATCGAGGTTGCTGATCTCGCTGAGCGCGAACGTTGCAGCTTCGACGCGCTTGATGGGTCGCGGTCCTCCCGGTGTCAGGAACGTGATCTGCGACGCGTCGACGTTGCGGATGAACTCCTCTGCATGCGTCGCGATGAGCATCTGTACAGACTCTTCGCGCGCGGTCTTGCTCAGGAACTGCAGCAGCGACCGCTGCAGGTTCACATGAAGGTGCGCGTCGGGTTCGTCCAGTAACAAGACGTCGGGTTCGAATCCGTAGAGGAACGAGAGCACAATGAGAGTCTGAAGGAGTCCACTCCCAGCGTTGACCCAATCGAGTTCAACCTGATCCGCGGTGCGGTAGACGGATGTGATGTACTGGTCTTGCCCTCGCCGGTACTCCGGCTGGCATACGTCTACGCCGAACCAGTCCTTGACCCTTGACGTCAGTTCTCCGAATGGAGTCCGAACGCCCAGTCCACCTTGCCGTTCAGCAGTGCGAAGAAGCACGTTACGGACGATGCTACCAGGCTGGCCGCGTCCCACCCGCGCGCCCAGCACAGGATCGTCAACCCATTGCTCTCGATCCTCGATATTGGATGTCGGAGGCACATAGACGACGCGAGGAAAGGCTCCTTCGCGGTCCAATGCACGGAATCGCTCCCATCCTCCAACCGGTCTTGCGTAAACGGTCTGTCGCGTCTGGTATCGAAGCTCAACGCGGAACTGATGGGAGGTACCAACGCGAGTCTGCCACTCGACGTCCAACTCAATGCGGATGAACTCCTGAACTCGCTTCATCTTGCCTGACGCGGGGTCACTAAGCTGTGTATACTTGCGTTCCGTCTTGTTCAGCCACAGAAGTCGGAACTCAGGCAACGGCAACGGTGTGAAATTCGGCAGCGTGATCTCGATGGCGCGCTCACCACTTCGCGCAGACATCCTGAACTGCTCGATGCAGAAGGACCAGATCGCAAGCGCCTGAAGGAGCGTGCTCTTGCCGGAGTTGTTCTGCCCGACCAACAAGTGGAGGCTGCCGAGGTCGCCGAACTCCTGCTCTTCGAATCGCTTGAAGTTCCGGATGATCACGCGCGTAATCATCGTCCGGGCAGAGCCTCCGACGTCGTCGCGCCGACCGTTACGGCTGCGACTTGGTTTCCGTGTTCGCCTGACACGTCCGCAGCCACACGTTGTTCGGCGGCGTTTCGACGCCCTTCCACGCGTAAGGGTCGACGCCGGACACGTGGACAATCGCTCGCCGGTCGGCGGTCGCGGGACGTTCGCCCTCGCGCATACTCCACGGCAGCAGCGACCATGCGTTGCAGTAGTGATTCACCAGAACCCGTCGATAGATGCCGCTGCGGTTCTTCCGCGAGCGGTGCAGCAGATAGCCGTTGAAGAACACGACGGAACCGCAGCTCACCTCGACGGGCACCTCGGCGGTCTCGTCGAAGCCGTAGCTCTCCCCGGCGAAATCGAACTCCTCGGGGTTCTTGTGCTCTCGCTGGGGGTACAGGTACCCGGATCGGTGCGATCCGGGAATGATCCACAAGCAGCCGTTCTCGATGGTCGCGTCGTCCATGGCGATCCACGCGCCGATGAGCGAGCGGTCCCTTGTCGGGATGTAGACTTCGTCCTGATGCCACGCCTGCCCCTGGAATCCCGGCGGCTTGACGAACAACATCGATTGCATGCACTTGGCGCTGCCATCCCAGTGAGGCAGATGCGCCGCCGTGATCTGACTCAGCACACCGCAGATGCGTGGGTGGCGGACGTACTTCTCCATCACCGGACTGATGTAGTGCGGTTGATGGATGCACAGGATGTTGGCGAGCGCCTCGGTATCGGACATATCGCCCGGCAGGGGTTTCAGGGAGTCGCACGGGTAGGCGCCGCGCGCCAAGTTCACCGTGTCCTGGCGCAGATCGGCGATTTCATCGACAGTCATCAGGTTCGGGACGACGAGGAATCCCTTATCGACGAAATGGCACACGTCAGCGTCAGATACGATCTTCGGTACGGCGATCGGATCGCTCGCGCGCTGCTCCAGATCGACACTCACCTCACAAGCCTCCCACAGCAGGGGTCGTCGGACACGCTGGGCAACGCGTTGAGAGTACGACGGCGAATCGCGGCGGTCAAGGGACGATGGGAACCAGCACGTCGCACTGCGAGAAGTCGCGGTTGTGATATGCCGCGCCAACCCGTAGAATCTCACTGCTCGTAAGAATGAGGACCCCCCATGCCAGCGACTACGCTCTACTTCGCTCAGCTCGACCCCGTGTGGCAGGACTGGATCCAGGTCGTCAACGTGGGAACCGCCAACGGGAGAGTCGTCTGCATCGCGCGCGACGAAAACGCGCAGACGGTGTGGAGCGCGGAGAACACGATCGCTCCGTACCAGGCGTGGACGCCCGCCGTCGAGACGCCCAAGGTGAGCACATCCTTCGAAGTGAACTGCAACCAGCCCATCGTCGCCGAGCGCCACTGCCATTTGGGGAACCAGGTCCTCGACTTCCCGGGCGCCAGCGTGTTCGGACGAACGGTCGGAAAACGGCTGTTCTTCCCGGAGCTCGTCTCCGGCGCCTACGACTACTTCCGCTTCCTGAACGTGGGCAACGCCGACGCGCACATCTCGTTCATCGTGCGCAACATCACCGACGCCCGCGTCATCATGCAGCGGAGCCGCGCCGTAGGACCGTACCGTTGGTGGCAGCTTCTCGATGAGGAGACCGGAGCGACCGTGTCCGGCACTATCGAGATCGTCAGCACTCAGCCCATCGTCGGCGAGCGCCATCTGCACTACAAAGGGGGCGAGACGGCGGTCGGGCAACTCGGGCGCGTGCTCGACTGATACCGAACCGCGCCGTCTGCTAGAACTGCACGACCCCGTTCGAGAGCACGCCGATGGAGGGCGCGGCAATCTTCACCGTGTCGCCGCCCTTCAGCGGCAGCGTGTTCGGGACGATGATCCCGGTTCCGCTAGAGACGACGGTTCCAACCGGACAATCGTTATCCCGCAGCAGGTAGGTCGTCAGTTCGTCGAACTTCCGCTTGATCTGCCCTGTGTTGACTGAGCCCTCCCAGAGCGTCGATCCATCCCGGATGATCGTGCACGTCAGGCCGATGTCGTAGATGTCGTCCACCTCGCTGGGCGTGATGAGCGCGGGTCCGAGCGCGCAGCACCCGTTGTACGTCTTCGACTGCGGCAGATACAGCGGGTTGTCGCGTTCGATGTCCCATGCGGACACGTCGTTGCAGAGCGTGTAGCCGACGATGTCGCCGTCCGCGCCGAGGACGAACGCGAGTTCGGGCTCGGTCGCCGTCAACACGGAATCGCTCCGAATGCCAATCGCGCCATGGTGTCCGACACATCGGCTCGCGGTCGCCTTGAAGAAGATCTCCGGGCGATCCGCCGAGTAGACCCGCGAGTAGATGTTCGTCTGGCTGTCCTCGTCGCGCATGTCGGAACTGCGCTTGTAGGTGACTCCGCAGCCCCACACCTCGGGTGGGTCGAGCGGCAGGAGCAGATGCCGTTCCTCGGGCGACGGCGCGTTGTCCAAGTCCTCGTACCGAAGGCTGGGAACCGAGTCGCGCTCCCACGGAGCTACCACGGGGCGTCCCTGCGACGCGCGTTCTTGCATCTCACCGACGAGGATGTTCAGACTCACCTGTTCCCGCGCAGACGTCTCGAGCAGCGACAACACCGTCGGGCACTCATCCGTCGTGACATCGATCACGACGTTCTCGCGAGTGACGACTCCGACCCGCTTGCCTTCACCGGGTTGGTGGTACTGGATCAGTTTCATCTCTAGCCCTTCGTCATGGCGGGGAACCGCACGAAAGCCGTGTTGGCGCGATCATACCGGGATGAAGCCGGCGACTCAAGAACCGATCCGCAGTTCCTGGCGCAGACCGGCGCGTGACGGGTTGCCTCCAGTCGGCTATTCTGAGCCCGTCGCGTCCGTCCGACCCCACAGGAGCCCTGCCATGCCGACCATCGATCTGCGTCCCGAGGAGTACCAACCGACGCCGCCCGACCGCAAAGACTACGGCATCGGGTTCATCGGCTGCGGCGGCATCGTCCGGGGAGCCCACCTTCCCGCCTACCAGCGGTTCGGCTATCGAGTCGTGGCGGCGTGCGACGTCGTCGAATCCGCCGTGAAGCAGGTCCAGGAGCGGTTCGGCGTCCCGCGCGTCACGACCAGCATCGACGACATGCTTGAGAACCCCGAGGTCCAGATCATCGACCTCGCGGTACACGGTTCCCAGCGCCTTCCCATCGTCGAACATATCTGCGCGAGGCGTCCGCGACACCTGTTGGGCATTCTGAGCCAGAAACCATTTGCGATGGACTGGGCGGCTGCGACTCGCATGGTCGAGTTGTGCCGGCAGGCGTCCGTTCCGCTCATGGTGAACCAGCAGGCGCGATGGGCTCCAGCGCACCGAGCTCTGAAGGTCATCCTCGACCGGGGCGTTCTTGGGCATGTCTACTGCATCACGCACTTCCATCGGTCGTTTCAGGACGCGCCGGGCTCCTGGTTCGTGGCTCTCAAAGACTTCAACATCATCGACCACGGCATTCACTACATTGACCTGTGCCGGTACTACACGGGTCTCGATCCACTGCGCGTCAAGGCGACGGCGACGATGCAGCCGGGACAAGCGGCGGTGTCGCCCATGTGCCATACGATCCTGATGGAGTTCGCGCCAGAACGCCAAGTGATGGCGATGAGCCACTTCAACAACATCGTGCGCGTCCGTGGGCTCCATCGGTACGACTGGATCGCGGACGGCACGCTGGGCAGCGCCATGGTCTCCGGCAACGAGATGACGGTCTGTCTGTTAGACGAGCCGGAGCGCCGTCAGACTTTCCACATCGAGGGCAGTTGGTTCCCGGATGCCTTCGGCGGGTCGATGGGCGAGTTGATGCGCGCGCTCAACGACGGCAGAGAACCCATGACCAGCGGACGCGACAACCTGAGGTCGATCCGTATCGCGTACGCCGCCGTGGAGAGTGCGTCAACAGGTCGAACGGTCGAGTTGAGCTAGTCGGGACTTGTGGCTGCGTCGTGTGTGATGTGGTGCCGGAGGTCGGACTCGAACCGACACGACCGCTAAGAGTCGGGAGATTTTGAGTCTCCTGTGTCTGCCAATTTCACCACTCCGGCGCGCCGTCGGATCGGCTAGAACACTTGTACCACACCGGATTGCCGAAGGCAAGCGTCCGCTGTTGACCGTGCCTGTCGTGGACGTTAGCATTCCGCCATCGTCTCGATCCCGGAAAACAGGGCAAACGCATGCTGCCGACCATCACCTTCCCGAGCCCCGAAGCCGAGCGTTTCCTCGCGCGGATGTCCCAGCGTGGCGGATTCGGTGACAGAAGCCTGCTGTCGTCGGTTCGGGAGATCATCGCGCGCGTCCGCTTAGACGGCGACGACGCTTGCCGCGAGTTTACCCGCATGTTCGACTCCCCGGACGCGCCTAATGAGCTACGCGTGTCGATCGAGGACATGGAGCGCGCCTACTCCCACGTCACCGACGCGTTCCTCGACGCCGTGCGGTTGGCAATCGGCAACATACGCTCGTTCCACGAGAAGCAGCTCTCGCGCTCCTGGATGATGACCGAGCCCGACGGTTCCCTGCTCGGACAGATGGTCTTTCCGCTCCGTCGAGTCGGGGTCTACTGCCCCCCGACGCTCTTCTCGTCGTTGATGATGAACGCGATCCCGGCACAGGTCGCCGGCGTCTCGGAGATCGCGCTGGCAGCGCCGCCCCAACGCACTGGGGGGGTGCATCCTGGTATGCTCGTGACGGCGCGCGAGTGCGGCATCGAGGAGGTCTATGCGTGCGCCGGCGTTCCCGCGATCGCCGCCATGGCTTACGGCACGCGCAGCATCCCGCGCGTCGACAAGGTCGTCGGGCCCGGCGGAGACTACGTACAGCTTGCCAAGCGCGAGGTCGTCGGGATCGTCGATATCGACAAGCTGGCGGGTCCCAGCGAAGTCCTCGTGATCGCCGATCACACGGCGACTCCCGCCTATGTCGCAGCCGACCTCATCTCACAGGCGGAGCATGGCGCGCGGTCGTCGGCGGTCCTCGTCACGACATCGAAGGCATTGGCGGAATCGGTCTGCGAGGAACTTCGGTCGCAGGTCGAGACGCTCCCGCGGCAGGAGGAGATACGCGGCTCCTTTGAATCGTTCGGGGCGTGTCTGGTCGTGTCGGATATAGACGCCGCCATCGGGATCGCGAACGAGGTCGCGCCGGAGCACGTCGAGGTGCTCACGCGAGACCCGATGCCCGTCGCCGTGAGGATACGCAACGCGGGGGCGGTCTTCGTCGGCGAGTCCACGCCGGAAGCCGTAGGAGACTATGTCGCAGGTCCGAGCCACGTCCTTCCGACCGGGGGAACCGCGCGGTTCTATTCGTCGCTGTGCGTCGCGGACTTCCTCAAGACGACGAACCTGCTCGCCTACACACCGCAGGCGCTTGACCGTGTGACGGACGCGATCGTAGCATTGGCGCACGCGGAAGGGCTGGAGGGACACGCCGCCTCCGCCACGATCCGACGCAGGAACCAGAACCCGCCTACCTGAGCTCAAAGCCCGTGCAAGAACGCCCAACGGTCTCGGCGCGCTTCCTCAGAGACGACCTGGCTGCACTGCAGCCGTACCACGTGGAGCCTGTGCCGCACCAGGTCAAGCTCGATGCCAACGAGAGCCCGTTCGATCTGCCGGAATCAGCTAGAAACGAGATCGCTGAGCTCTTCGCAGCGATGCCGCCGAACCGGTACCCGGACGCGGACACCGTCGAGTTGCGAGGAGCCCTGGCGGAGCGCCTTCGGCTCGATCCCGGTTGGGTCGCAGTCGGCAACGGGTCCGACGAGCTGATCTCCTACCTCATCCAGGCGCTGGGTCGCCCGGACTGCCGCGTGTTGTCGCCGGAACCGACCTTCTCGATGTACCGCATCCTGAGCCAGGGGCATGGCGTCGAGTACGTCGGCGTGCCGCTCGACGACCGGTTCGAGATCGACGCCGACGCGTTGCTCGGAGCGCTCCGAAGGGATAGCACGAACATCGTCTTCCTCAGCTATCCGAACAATCCCACCGGCAACTGCTGGGACGCGACCATCGTCGAGTCGCTGCTGCGCCGCGAGGACGTTCTCGTCGTGTCGGATGAAGCCTACTTCGAGTACTCCGGGCTGAGCTTCATCGCGCTCCTCCGCGACCACGTGAACCTGATCGTCCTTCGGACGTTCTCAAAGGCGTACGGCATCGCGGGTCTGCGGGTCGGCTACATGGCAGCCCGCCCGGAGTGGATCGGCTGCGTCAACAAGGTGCGGTTGCCCTACAACGTGAACGCGTTTTCCCAGGCGGCAGCCGGCATCCTACTGCGACACAGCGCTGCCGTGCGAGAACAGGCAAAGCGCATCGTCGCGGAGCGCGACCGCGTCTTCGCCGCGATGGTGAGTGACAGCCGATTCGAGCCGTTCCGATCCGACGCGAACTTCGTCCTGTTCCGCGTATCCGGCGGGGCGACCGAATGCTTCTATCGACTCGTCCGAGGCGGAGTGCTCGTTCGATGTCTCGACCGACCCGGTGCTCTGTCGAACTGCCTCCGAGTGACCATCGGCACTCCCGAGGAGAACGACCGATTCCTCGGTGCCTTGCTCGCAAGGGACTAGCCGACCAGACGGTGTGGGTGTGAAGGAGCACGCCAGCCCAGGAGCGGCGCCATGCTGCGACTCCCACGGCTGCGCGGGCTCGACCCGGAGTTGACTTCCCGCGTTCTGCCGTTCTATCTTCGACCCAAGTGGCTCGTCGCCCAAGCGGCGGCGGCGGTCGCTGCTCAGTTCCTCTGGGCATGGCTGACCTCTCACGGATCGGCTCTAGGCTTCAGGGCGCGGCTCGAATTGAGCGTCTCCGTGTTTGTGCTCGCGTGCTCTGTCGGCTACTTCTACGCCCGACTGGCGACCCGATTCCTTGGGGTCTCGTGGATCAACATACGGCGCGGCAGGGAACGCCTGGTCGACACATGGCTGGGTCGCGCGACGCTCGGATGCGGCTTGACGTTGATCGCCCTGCCGCCGATCATCAACGGGTTCCTCAGAGCGGAATTCCTCGTGCCGGTGCCGTTCTACAGCGGAGCGGTCGTCGGCTCGGCGTTCGCGTTTCTGCTCTGGGTGATCGGACTACCCAGCAAGGAGGGCTGTGGTGAACCGTAGAATATCTCTTACGTGTCTTGGTCTCGTCCTCGCATGGAGCGTTGGAACCGCCCACGCAGCGATCGATGCCAGCGCGCTGGTGGGCTTGTGGATGTTCGACGACGGCAAGGGCGATATCGCGGTGGACGGCTCGGGAAACAAGCGAGACGCCAAGCTGATCAAGGAGCCCAAATGGGGAACCGGCAAGTTCGGCAAGGCGATCGAGCTATCATTCGCCACCGGCAACTACGCCATCGCGCCTATCGTTCAGAGCGCGTCGATGAGCGTCGTCGCCTGGGCGAAGTACACGGACCTTCCGACTACGAACTCAGGCATCGCGCACGTGCAGGCGGACGAAGCGCAGGACGGCGCGCCTGAGTCGAAGACGATCGGCATCTGGGTCGAGAACACGGGCTTGCTCTGGGGGCGGTTCATTCCGGCAGGCGGCGGCAACGTCAACCTGCCCAAGAACCAGAAGCTCGACAAGGACAAGTGGTACCACGTCGCCGTGGTGCTGAGCGACAAGGACAAGAAGGGACGGCAGTACGTCGACGGCAAGATGGTCGGCGACGCCGACTACCCGGGCAAGCTGAACCCCGTCGCCTTCATCAAGATCGGCAGGCAAGGTAACGAGTCGTGGACCGGTTTGCTGGACGAGGTGGCGGTCTTCGGCAAGGCGCTGTCTGAAGACGAGATCAAGTCGATCATGGGCGGATTCGAGGCAGGGCTCGCCGTGTCGCCAGGAGGCAAGGCGGCATCCACCTGGGGAGCTCTGAAGTCGGAGTAACCGCGAGAACCACACGCGGGCGCTCGCCATGCGCGGGGGACGCTCGCAAGACAGGCTGCACGCATGGGACGCATCGGCGAGATCGAGCGGAAGACGCGCGAGACGCAGATCGAGCTCCGAATCGACCTAGACGGCACAGGAACCTGTGACGCCGCGACGGGCGTCGGGTTCCTGGATCACATGCTGGAGCTCTTCGCCAAGCACGCGTTCTTCGACCTGCGCGTTCGCGCCCAAGGCGATCTGCACGTCGACGCCCACCACACGGTCGAAGACGTCGGCATCTGCCTGGGCATGGGGGTCGCGAAGGCTCTGGGTGACAAGGCTGGGATTCGTCGCTTCGGCGGCGGGACGGTTCCCATGTACGAAGCCCTTGGGACGGTGCACTTAGACTTGTGCGGGCGTCCCATCGTCGTGTTCCAGACTCCGCTGGACGGGGGCAAGGTCGGGGACTTCGACGTCGAACTCGTCGAAGAGTTCTTCCACGGCTTCGCCAACTACTCCGGCACGACGATCCACCTGTTGTGCCCGTACGGGTCGAACCGCCACCACATCATCGAGAGCCTGTTCAAGGCGTTCGCGCGGGCGCTCGACCAGGCGACGCGTCCCGACGACCGTGTTGTTGGGGTTCTCTCCTCGAAGGGCAGACTCGAATGATCGCCGTCGTGGAATACGAGGGCAATCTGCGCAGCGTGCAGAAGGGCTTGGAGGCAGTCGGAGCGGATGTCGCC